>CAZFLF010001055.1:0-3105 GCA_964519825.1 uncultured Pirellulaceae bacterium
CGGCGTCAACGTCGCTCTCGTCGGTCATATACTGCTGCGCCGGTCCCGCTCCTCTTTCCGGCCGATTCGGTGTAAGGGAGAACACCTGCAAACGTCCCCCGTCTAAAGCCAGTTCTATATTGAGGAGCTCATTGAACCCTTCAATCTGCTCGTCTCGGTTCCGTGACAAGCGGATCTGAAACTCATACTCCCCGTCGACCGGGAAATTGTGCTCGAACTTCGTTCCGCCGCGAGTGCCATACGGCAGCCCTTCGACGTGATAGTCCTGCGTGTAGTCCAGAGGCAGCACAACGGTTCGAGCGTCTGGGGACCGAGGCGGCCGCCCGATAGCAAGGCGAGTGATCTTCCGCGACGCCGAAAGGTACTGCTCGACCAGTGTCGGGGAAAGCCCACTCACGTTCACGTTGTCAAAGCCGTGGCTGGCATCGTCGGTCGGCAGCATGCCCGTCACGTCGACGTCCAACGCGATCAGATCGCGGATCGCGTTACGGTATTGGGCGCGATTGAGCCGGTGGAAAGTTTCAGATCGGCCTGGATTTGGTCGTCCCGCTGCTTCACGGTCCAACGACGTGTCCAGATAGGAGATAAAGCTCTGATAGGCCTCTTCGTCGGGCCGGCGCCTTCCCGGTCCGGGCGGCGGCATGGCACGCGCGTGGAGTTTCCGCGTTACCTTCTCCCACACCGCCTCGCCCCCCCGGACGTCGTGGATATTTAACGCCTCCAGAGCGAGCGCTCCCGATTTCAGCTTCGAGTTGTGGCAACTGACGCAGTATTCGTTCAGAAACGTCTGCTGAGGTGAGATCGATTCAGGCGGGGACCCCGACCGGCGCTGCGCCTCCAGGTGACCCGCGCCCGAAACGACAGAGATAGTCACCATGACCATCACCATGGCGGCCTTCCCAAGTCGACATCCGATGATTTTGGCGGGGTTTTTATGCATCCTGGTTCAAATTTAGCGGTGATCGACGGTAGCGGGTGGCTGCTCCAGTGTCAAGCTCGTACCCTGTGGGGAGGGACACGCCGGGGCACGATTGACAAAGCCCGGGGGCAAGTCTAGTCTCGCCATCTCATCAGTATTCTCGAGAATTTGCAGAATCGCGCGTGAGGTGCACCCTATGAAGCGCAGAGAATTCGTTGGACTGGCAGTGGCGGGTGTGGCCGGACCTATATTCGGTCCGGACGCCACTCACGCCGCTCATGCGGACGTCGCCGGACTCAAAACGCGGAAGGTCCCGAAAGTAGAAATCGCTTACAAATCACCGCACGCGAAGCCCAACGGGCTTCAGGCGACACGCGATGGGCTTTGGGTACAGGACCAGGGCCCTGAAAACTGGGTGTCGCTGGTCAACTGGGCGGATGGAAAAGTGATCCGCGAGTTCAAACCTGACATCCGAGCGGCGAGTGGCGTCACCGTGGATGACCAGAACGTGATGTGGCTCAGCTCTACCTACAATGCGATGCACGTAGCCTGCAATGCGGAGAATGGAAAGACCATCGCGAAGTACTTCACACCGGGTGCGGGGCGCCACTATTTCATGCCCGACGATCCACCAGCTGCCCGAAGTACGCTGAAGCCGGCTTACCCGCGCGAGGACACAGCGGCTCCGGCCGCAGGCGCAACCAGTCCGGCGCGTACGGGAACGGTGGAAGGCGGCGCTGCCCCACTTCCACAGGGGCAACTGCCGCTCGACGCAACGACGGGTCTCAGCGGAAACGGCGCGCACGGCATCGAGTACCGCGACGGCTTCCTGTATTTCGCGGTCCCGCCTGCGCGTAAGGTGTTCGTCATGGATCCGAAAACCTGGCTCGTGCGCGCCACCTGGCCAACGGCGGGGAACCGCGTGCACGGGATCGGCTGGGAAGGAGACACGCTCTGGGCCGCCGATTCGAACTTGCGCGCGTTCTTCCGCCACGACATCAAGACGGGCAGGATGATCGAGAAGATTCAGCTGACCGAGAGCGATCCGATCATTCACGGGGCAACGGTGCACGACGGTTACATGTGGTACTGCGACGATGTGGGCTGGATCGCGAATTTCAAGCTGTAGTTACACAAAAAGGACGCGCCGCCCATCATTCTCAGGAGGTCACATGTTAGAGCACAGAGTTAAGGCTCTACTCGCGTCCACTGTGTGTATCGCTGGCGCGCTCAGCATTATTCTGCTGTTGGTATGGATGGAGCTACAGCTCGCTGAACGAGATCAATCGTGACAACGTCAAGGACTTGAAGCTCGCCTGGGTGTGGGCGATGAACGACTCGGACACCAGTCAAACTACTCCGCTCGTGCACAACGGTGTCATTTATCTCGCCAGTCCCAGCCATATCGTTCAAGCGCTCGACGGCAAGACAGGAGACTTGATCTGGGAGACCCGGGTCGGACCGAATCAGGCGCCCGGGGGAAGCGGCAGCGCCATTCGAAGCCTTGCCATCGCGGGCGACAAGATCCTCCTGCCTGGGAACAACGCGCATATGGTTGCCTTGAGCGCCCGCACGGGCGACATTCTCTGGGACACTCCGCTTTCCGACCTGACGGTGCACGGCTCCACCAGTGGGGCGATTGTCATTGGCAACAAGGGTCTTGCAGGGAATGGTCGCGTGCGGGCGGAATGCGACCGATGGCTGTTACATCAGCGCGATCGACATCAACACAGGTCAGCGCGCATGGCGCTTCCATACGGTGCCGCGGGACGGTCAGCCCGGCAGCGATACATGGGGCAAGGTGCCGATGTCGGAGCGCTCAGGTGGTGAGACGTGGATCGCCGGTACCTATGATCCCGATTTGAATCTGACGTATTGGGGCACGGCACAGGCCAAACCGTGGTCCTTCCTCAATCGGAACATGTCGATATTTGAAAAAGCGCTCTATACGAGTTCGACCGTGGCGCTCAATCCAGATGACGGCAAGCTGGCTTGGTACTATCAGCATGCGCCAGAGAAATCATTCGATCTCGATGAGGTCTTCGAACGGGTGCTCGTCGTCGATATCGGCGATCAGAAGGTCTCGTTCAACGCCGGTAAGGCTCGAGTGCTGTGGAAGCTGGATCGACGGACCGGGCACGCAGGGTGGCAAAAACTGGGGGGCGATGAGCTACAACCAGCCAGCC
>CAZFLF010001056.1:0-3097 GCA_964519825.1 uncultured Pirellulaceae bacterium
ACGCTGGTCCCAGGCGCCTTGCAACAGGATGTCGTTGCCCGACGAGATATTGCCGCCGATGGTCGGCACCGGATTGCGCGGGTCGAATTCATAGGCCGTCGAGCCACCCTCGGCCGCGGGAACCTGTGGTGACAATCGGCCATGGGATTGCAGATGCCAGGCAATATTTTTAGCGCGTGCCAGCGGCCATTCCTGCTCGTCGCGCCAATCGCCGCCGTGGTTGAGACGCCCTTGTTCGGTCTTGCGCCCGTCGCCGGATCCCATGACGAAAATTCGCACTGGCGTCTTGAACGGGTCCGCCTTGCCGACCGAGTTCTCGATTCCTTTGAGCCAGCGGTCATACCACTCCAGCCTCCATGCCAACGGATCCTTGATTGCGGCGTTGGGACCGAAGCTCACCTGTCCGTGATCGCCGTCTCCCTGACCCCCATGAATCCACGGGCCCATGATCAGATACACGGGACTGGTCAGTTTGCCGTGTAACGCTCGATAGGTGGCAGTCGTATTGCTGGCCCATGAATCGTACCAGCCACCGACCAGGTAGACAGGAATGTCCTGATAATGGTCGGCGTGATCGATGATATTGTTTTGATCCCAAAAGGCGTCGTTGGCGCCATGACGCATTGCTTCGATCAGCCAGGCTTCGTATTCCGGTGCCAGCTTCAACGGAGTTGTGCCGGGTCGCAGCGGGAGCAAGCCCAGGTAGTTCAGCCGGTTGTTGGCCAGCTCCTTGAGCGGTTCGCTGGCAGCCGGATCCGCGGCCGCGCGACTGCCGCGACCGGCGTTCATGAAGATCCAGTTCCAAAACCGCAATTCAAACGCGCCACCATGGCGCATGCTGGCGTAGCCCATGTTGCACACCGCATCGACCGGGATCACGGTCTGGAGATACGGCGAGCCCGCAAGCGCTAATGCATGCTGAGTTCCCCCGACATACGACGTACCCAGCATGCCGATTTTGCCGTTGGACCAGGGTTGCTCGGCGATCCAGCGCGCCGCGTCGACACCATCCTGCCCATCATCGGTTAACCAATGCCAAACCCCCTCGGAACCGTAGCGGCCGCGTGTATCTTGAGCGACGAAAACGTATCCCCGCGCGGCAAAGTATTTTCCAGTCGACTGGCTGCCGTCCTTGTTATAGGGAGTCCGAGTTAGGATGACTGGCCAGCGTTCGTCCACCGGCTTTCCATCGCGGGCCGGGATATACACGTCGGTGGCTAACCTTGTCCCGTCTCGCATCGAGACCATCCTGTTCGCCTCGGCATGAACTTGAAACTTAGCCGGTGCTTCCGCACATACTGGCGGCGGATCTGCGAGAATCGCCGGCAGGATCGCAAGAAACATTGCGAGCAACCGCGCTCCGCGCCGCAACGTTTGTCTAGCGGCAATTCGCACATGGCTACCTGGCTTTTGACTTGTCACGAGATGAACCTTTCGTCTTGCGAGAGGTAGCAGTTCGAGGTGACTCGCAGTTTGATCGCTACGAGTGGGGCCGAACAACTAGGGGTAGTGTCGCTTTTGCAGGGTCAATCCGCGCCCTTCCAAGAGTGCCTGGTCTAAAGTTCAACGCAAAACTTTCTTGCCACACTCTCCGTGGATCATGTCTTTTAAGACTACGCGGCATGCCGAAATACTTGCTATGATTAGCAACCGCATACTCGATTGCCACCGGCAGAGCCGGCAAATCAAAGAAAGTCCGAACTTTCCAATGCATTACGGAACCGTAGTTGAATATTTCCCCGCCAAGGGGTTCGGCTTCATTCGGCCCGACTTTGGGCTGGATGTCTTTTTTCATATCACCGCACTGGGTGCTTGCGAACAGCATCCGCAGATTGAGCCGGGACAGATGGTGAAGTACGAGCTCGCCTCCAGTGCGGAACCGAATGCACAGGCTCGTTCCAAGCGAAGGGACGAAGATTCTGCAAAGTCCGACGAGCCGGTTCGCCCTCAAGCGATGCTGGTCGAGCTGATCGACAAAATGCCGGACGAGATTATTGAATTACGCACTAAGAAGCAGCCGTCGGTGCGTCATCCTCGAGCTAGGCACAAAAAGCCGAGTTGGAGAAGATGAATGGCCGATAGCGTACAACGACGTGAACCGGAATGCGCAATTGCTATGCAATGGAACTTCCGAAGTTGACCGTCGGAGCTGGTCCAGAATCGACTTGTGGATTGAAACGTGCAATAACCCTATTTTCGCCAGAGATATTCCCTATGCTTTGGAAAAAATGCCGATCAGCCGCAGTTGTTTTCACGGTCCTTTGCCTGGCAAGCTGCCTTGCCTATTGCGCCGACGTTGTCGTCGAAACGATCGAACAAGCGACAATGCTCGACGAAAAAATGAAAGCAACTGGAGTTACTCACACTTTAACGGTGTTCAAGGGACAGGAGCATGGCTTCGCAGGAGAACACCAGCACAAGGCGATGAATGCCATGTGGGAATTCTTCGGCCAGAACCTGAACCCGCAACGTCCAAGCGAGTGAACTTATCGTGTCATTCAAACGGGTGCTTTGATGCAGCCACCAAAGATCAAAACTAGACAATGTTATCGACTAAATGACGGCAAAATCGTCCGAGTAACTTCGATTCACATGCACATGGTTCGCTGCGACATGTACGACGAAAAGACCAAAAAATGGATTCACCTTCCATCCGCGATGCCAGTCACTCTGCTGAAAGAGCATTGGACGAATCCACTTGATGACGTGAAATAGCCGAGCCGGCAGCGGCAGGCAACGGCAGACAAAAAGCGTGTTAAACCACCTCAGCCAAGTACGCTCTTAGCAGTTCGACATCAACTGGCTTGCGAAAATGATCGTCAATACCCGCTTCCTTAGATTTTTGCACATCGTCCGGGGTTGAACAGCCGGTTACTGCAGCAATTCGTACCCCGTTGAGCGACTTGAAGAGTCGCAGTTGCCGGGCCACGTCATAGCCGTTGAGGTTGGGAAGTTCAATATCGAGAAGTACAACCTGCGGCTGAAACGCTATCGCTTGTTGGATGACGGTCTTTCCGTCGTAGGCTTTGCGCGTCTCGTGGCCCCAGAGTGAAAGCATTTTGGCGCAAGAGTCAGTCAGGTCTCGATTGTCGTCGAC
>CAZFLF010001057.1:0-3096 GCA_964519825.1 uncultured Pirellulaceae bacterium
CCCCCTCATGCTTGAAACCACACGGGGCGGGCCATCCGTGCCCGCAGTGCGATTTCGGGGCAATTCCACTTTCTAGTATCGGAAATTACGATCCAGCGAAAGTGCGATTTATTGGATTAATCGGAGATTTTCCAGAACTTTTTGTCCGCGGAGTCGCCCGGGCTCGATTCCTTTCGCCATCTTATCGCGGCGCACCCCCGCATTTAGATGGGGATCAATCGTCACGGGCGAATGGGGATCCATCCTTTCGCCTACCCCCCGATCTTGTGTCATAGCCACAGATGCAGTCGGCCTCCCAGGAAATCCGGGAGTAAGCGTTCGACAAGTTGCCGGATGTGGTTCTTGTGATAGCGCGTGCTGAAGTGCGAGGCAATGATCCACTCGTTCTTGAACCGGTCTCGACGGTCGACGAAGTCATCCAAGTGCATGTGCCCGTGCTTGTGAATTTTCTCCTTGCGGTGGCTGGGGGCGACAAAGGTCATTTCGGCGATTAGGACCTTCGCCTCGTACATGTACGGATTATCGTCCAGCCCGCGCGGAGCGCTATCGCCAAGATACGCGACCAGTGGCACGCGCAGCTCGTGCGTGACCTCGATACCGGACAGCCGCAAATCACGAATCTGGTCGCCAGATAGGGACGCGAACGCCGAATTCAGTTTGCGGCGCCGCTCCCACACGATGTAGCCGACGGAAGGCACTGTGTGCGTAGTCGCCACGACCGTGGCCACCAACTCCCGCGACAATTCCAGTTCATCGCCTGGCCGCACACCGCGCAACTCACAGGGCAATCGGCCACGATCGAGATGTCGAAAGCATTTCAGCAGTCGATCGACCCACTCCACGGCGTGTTCCGGCAGGTAGATCACGGGAGGTTCCATGCGCATCATCCGACGCCGGGCGACGTACACGGGCAGCGCTGCCAAATGATCGAGATGGGTGTGCGAGACCAACCACGTCGGTGTTCCCATAAAGTCCCACGGTTGAGCACCCAGGTCAAAGCCGATCTTCAATTCCGGAATTCGCCAATACGTTTGCACCGCGGCGCGCGAATACCCCTCGACCGTGATCCGGTCGCAGCGAAGTTGTTTGATCGGAGCGTTTTCGACCATGACGGCAGCCGGTGGGAGTTATTACCTGACCGGCCTCGACTGACAGATTTGCTCAACCCAATGGGAAGATGTCTCGCCCATTATTGTCCGCAGTTTGCGAAGGCGGCCCAATGTACGGCGGGGGGAACGATGGCAACAGGGGCGGATCTAGCGCGGCTTATAGGTCAGTTCGTTACTCGTGATCGGACGCTGCTCGTAATCCTCCACGCGCTGAAAGCTCACACGCGCGTCAAACTTCTCGCCCGGCAGAATCCAGATCTCACCGTAATTCTCGGCTTGCTCCGCTCGAACACTATGATGCCGCACCAATTCCAGAATTGCCAGGAACACGCCGATCATCGTCGACTTGTGCATTCCGGCAGCGAACATTTCCGAGAACGCCGCGCGACCGTCCGCAGTCAGTTGGTGGTGAATGCGCTGCATATGGACGTGAATCGGTGTCTCGTCGTAGGCGATGCTCTCCGCGCGCACAACCAGCTTTTCACGAATAATCCGTCCAAAAGCGCTCACCAAGTCCCACAGTTCCGCTTCCGCAATGGGTTGGGAACCCAAGTCCATTTCGCGGGCCGGCAGGTCGTTTGCCAGTCGCGGATAGTGCTGCTGCCACTGGCGGCTTTGTTCCTCCAACATGCTGGCGGCGTCCTTGAATCGTTTGTATTCCAGCAGTCGTTGGACCAATTCCTCTCGAGCGTCCTCAACCGGCTCCTCTTCCTCTCCACCACTCGGCAGTGCCAACCGCGACTTGATTTCCAACAGCATGCTGGCCACTTCCACGAAATCGGCGACGTCATCGACATGGAGATCCCGCAGGATTTCCAAGTACTCCAAGAACTGCTCAGTGACTTGGCTCACCGGGATGTCAAGAATATCGATTTCATGTTTGCGCACCAAGAACAGCAACAATTCCAGCGGCCCGCGGTACGTTTCGAGACTGATTTGAAAGGTCATGCCACACCGCCACAGAGGTCCATTCATCTTGCAGCCGGTAGTAGTAGCCGCGGCAGATCCTTGGATACAAGAGCAGTTTATCGTGGAAGATTGACGAAACTCCCCTGGCAGGGAATGTTTTGCGCCCCGGTTCGTGCGATAGACCGTTTGGTGCGCCCGCCGCGTCTGCTATGATCCGTTCCAGCCCAGGCGTGTCCGATCTCCGTCCACTTCTTCCCGTGATGGTGATCTATGATCGAAATTAAACATCGTGAGACGGGGGCGGTGCTCTTGTCCTCGCCAGGCAATTCGCTGCGCGAAATTAAGTTGAGCGGCGCCAGGCTGGAAGGGGCCAACCTGACGGGGATCGACTTAGCGGGGATTAGTCTCGAGCGCATCGACCTGAAACGCGCCGATCTGACCGGTGCGAAACTCGCCGGCTGTGACTTCCAAGGCGCGATCCTGAGCGAAGCCATTTTCGATGGCGCTGACCTCTCAAAAGCCGTGTTAATCGAAGCCATTGCCCTTCGCGTGATGTTTCGAGACACCAACCTGTCCGGGTCCGTTGGACGGTATGCTCGGTTCCAGGGGTGCGATTTCACCGGCGCGGACTTGTCGCACAGCGATCTGTCGATGGCGGATCTGCGCGGAAATCTTTCCAACGCCAACTGCACGGGCGCCGACCTTCGCGGTGCCAATTTGGAGGGAGCCAACCTGACCAACACGAACCTTTCCCAGGCCAACCTCCACGAAGCCAAATTAGCCAATGCGCAACTTCAGAATGTGAAAATGGATGGTGCCATTGGTCCGAGCGGCAGACCGATGGGTGGAGGGGAATCGGGCAAGAAGTCGACCAAGTTCAAATCCGTCAAGCCGTGGTGGAAGTTCTGGGAATAAACACGAGGGTCGTCGCGAGCACGTTGCTCTTTCGACGGCTGGGTTTGAGGGGCGTGCGGCATGGTTTAGAATTGGCACGCACTTGACAAGGTTCCGGTTATTTACGCCCTAGGAGATAAAGATTCCATGTCTGGACCGATTGTGCGTTCCGCCCCCAATAAGA
>CAZFLF010001058.1:0-3094 GCA_964519825.1 uncultured Pirellulaceae bacterium
CGCCTCAGGATGCAAAAATCTTTTGGAATCGGGCATCGCTCGTGAGTTCGTCTTCTTTGGTGGGAGTAGTCGCAACGAGGCGTTCGACAATGTCGTCGGAAGTGACCCCGTCACTTTGCGCGGCGAAGTTCACGACCAATCGGTGTCGAAGCACGGGCTTAGCCAGTGCCTGAATGTCTTCGGTCGCTACATGGGTTCGGCCGTGTAACAGCGCCCGGGTCTTACCGCCCAGAATCAGGTATTGCACGGCGCGAGTCCCCGCACCCCAGCCGAGCATTTCGCCGATAAATTCGGGAGCTCCCGGATTGCCCACTCGCGTCTGCCGCACCAGCGACAAAGTGTACCGAATCACATGGTCGCTCACCGGCACTTCGCGGACCAATCGCTGTAATGCCAGGATCTCGTTGCCGTCGAGCACTGGTTGAATCGAATCCGTCAGCACAGCCGTCGTACGCCGCGCAACTTCGAACTCCTCGTCGAAGCTCGGATAGCCGACGAAGACCTTGAACATAAACCGGTCCTGCTGCGCCTCGGGCAGCGGATAGGTTCCTTCCTGCTCAATCGGATTCTGTGTAGCCAGAACGAAAAACGGATCAGACAACGGATGCCGCAGGCGGCCAACGGTAACTTGACGCTCCTGCATGGCTTCAAGCAGAGCGGCTTGAGTCTTCGGCGGGGTGCGGTTGATTTCATCCGCCAGAATGACGTTGGCGAACAGAGGCCCCTCCATGAAACGACGCTCGCGGCCCCCCGTCGAACGGTCCTCTTCCAGAACCTCTGTGCCCGTGATATCCGCGGGCATCAAATCGGGAGTGAATTGGATGCGACTAAACGTCAAATTCATGGTGCGTGACAACGTGCTGATGAGCAGGGTCTTCGCCAGTCCGGGCACCCCTTCGAGCAAGCAGTGCCCGCGGGCAAACAGACAGATCAGCAACTCTTCGATGACGTGTTGCTGGCCGACGATGACTTGCCCTAGTTGCTCCGTGATTCGAATGCGAGCGTCGTTGAGTTTGCGAACCGCCTGGGACTCCAGTTCGGGGTTGCGGCCATCATGATTCATGCGGACTACTACCTTTCCGGATCGTGCGAACAGTGCCGATTCATCCGTGGGCAACGGCTGGCGGACAATCAAAGCAATGCCAGCTGCGCGAATCGTTCTGAGAATCTACCACTTACCCAGTTTACTTCCACGTCAAAGTCTGCCACAAGCCGCAGGAAGCGACCTTTGTCCGTCCACGAAACGGATTGGTCGGAAGACGCGATGGCGCGCAAGTCGGCTCAAGGTTGCCGACAATTGGGAGGGCGAGGCTCCTGCCGAGCCGCGTCGTGGCACCCGGCTTGGCAGGAGCCTCGCCCTCCCACTGAAATTTCCACATTTCGTCCGGGATTTATCTCCTGGCAGTCGTTTCAACTTGCGGCAAACGGGTTCCTCCCGCGTTGATCGTCCGAAGCTGGCGTCGCACAGCGAAATAATCCATGGCAGATTCGCGTACCGGAGCGGGCAAGTAGCCGAGGAAGTTGACCGTTTCACGATCCCGTCCAACCAAAAGTTGCTCGAGCCAGGACGCAGGAATGCGTGGCTGCTTGACGGACAGTTGCACCGCCAGTTCATGAACGGGCGTCGGTGTTGAACGGCGTTCGACTTCGCCGCGCTGTGCGGCGGCAATGTGCCGCAGCTCCGATTCCGCATGTACAAACGCAGCAGCGGCGGCTTGTGCGGATTCGTCGCCGCTCAGGTACAGCGCCACTACAAAGTTTCCTTGACCGCGAAGTTGAGCGTCACGCGACGGGAACCTAAGTGGGTGCGTTCGACCGAACGCTTGGCAGCGAACCGCGACATAGTCCGCTCGCCACCCCCTTGGGACACGCAGAATCGCCACGAATTCTTGGGCCCCTTCGACCGAGGTGCGAGTTGTTGGTCGCAACTTGAAATACACTCCATTGGCGCGGTCGACGGTGCCGCTGGCCGCCACGGTTTCCAGCGGCGGAAGCAGTTCGTATCGCCGGCAATTGGCGGTCTTGTCGCCAGTTGACATCGTTGCGTTGGTGGCCGAGAGCGGACCGTAGGCGCCAGCTGCGTTCAAGCCGAGGGACGATGCCTGTTCGGTCTTCTCCTCGATCCCGACGTTCCCCGCGTATTCGCTGCTCAGTGTGGTCTTCGGCAGATAGTCCGCAACGCGAAACGATCGCTCTGGTGAATCAATTCTGTAGAACAGTTCGGTCAACTCGCTAGCATCTTCACCGGTGACCAGCGTGGAAATCTGCAGCCGGGCTTCAACCAGTTTTTCGTGTGGATGGACGCGGACGAATTCGTCGGGAGTCACATCGCGGCACTCGACTAGTGACGCTACGTCGAACGTCACACATGCTGGCGCCGCCGCGACAAGCGCCGCTGGCCCAATCAGCAGCAGAAATCCAGCCAATGCGGTGAAACGCCGAGAACATCCTCTCGATTTAGACATTGCACGACTCCTTTCTAGGATTCGAGAGGCTTGCGCGAATCGCACGGGCTTCCATCCTGGAATCGTGTCGCGGAGGGACGATTGTCCGACGCCGCAGCAAGCGCTCCTTCCTGGAGCAACGGACCGACAAGTTCTCTCAAGACTGTGAACCGACTAGCGGAATCGTAGAAACGTAAGCTTGCGGGTCAAGGTTGACGTCATGGAATTCGCGGGAGTCGGGTCGTCGGCTCGACAATCGCAACGAATGGTGCTTCTGCCCGCCAGCACGGCTTGCCCATTTCACTGCCTTGAAACTCAGCGCTCTCCGCAGAGCTCCCAATGGCCGATTCGCGACAAGGTGTCGCCATTGGGTTTAGTTCGCGTTTCGCGGTTTTGGACGTCAAGAAACAGGCCAAGCCGGCGCTGCACGGGCCGGCTTGGCGACAACTCCCACTTTGGGGTTTGCGGAAGTCCGATTAGCTTTAGAAGCGAGCCTCGAGGCGGGCGACCAATCCGTCAAACGTCATGGTTCCGTCCATGTCGATGAACGAGTTCGTGCGGACGCCACGAATCCACTCGTCGGTCTGCACCGTGTTGATCCAGGCGCTGAATATGTAACCGATGTTGGCGCTGTAATTGTTACAGCGACT
>CAZFLF010001059.1:0-3094 GCA_964519825.1 uncultured Pirellulaceae bacterium
AGCCTTCAGCGGAGAACTTTAGGAACACGCAACGATGAAAGCGCTCAGCATAAAGCAACCGTGGGTTTATGCCATCCTGCGCGAAGGCAAAGACATCGAGAACCGCTCCTGGCACCGCACCTTTCCCGGCTGGTTGGCTCTCCACGCTTCAGCCCAGCCCCAGCGCGACGCTGTCTTTCCCCGTGGTATTCTTGTTCCCGACCTCGCCACGTTGGACTACTCTGCCATTTGCGGCGTCGCTCGCGTCGTGGACATCGTCATCAAGAGCCGATCGAAATGGTTCTGGCGTCCAATCGACGGCTCAACCAATTACGGCTGGGTGCTTGCTGACGTTACAGCACTCAAGACGCCAATTTCGTGCAAGGGCGCTCTCGGATTATGGGCGGTTGCTCCAAAGGTCTTCCGCGAGATACAACGCCAACTACCAAAGCTAGCATTAGACGCATGAACGAAGCCGAAGCCACACTTTATGAAAGCCACCGAAGCCAAGCTGCTCGATTTCCTGAAGAAGTCGCCGCAGTTCGTCATTCCGATCTACCAGCGCACTTATTCCTGGACGGAGAAGGAATGTCGCCAACTGTGGGATGACATTGTGCGCTGCGGCAGCAGCGACAAGATCGCCGTCCATTTCGTCGGCTCTATCGTTTACGTCGAGAGCGGCCTCTCCCAAGTCACGCATCAGGCACCGCTTCTCGTTATTGACGGTCAACAGCGCCTGGCGACAGTCTCGCTGTTGCTAGCGGCTCTCGCCAAAGCGGTAGGCGACGGAGAACCCTTCGACGGTTTCTCACAGAGGAAGATCAAGAATTACTACCTGCTCAATCCGGAAGAGTCCGGGGAGCGTCGCTTCAAGCTGTTGCTGTCCCAAACCGACAAAGCCTCGCTCACGGCCATCGTTGGTGACGAGGAGACACCTCAGCACCCGTCCCTTCGTATAACGGCGAATTACAAATCGTTCAAAAAATGGATTGAGGAAGGCAAGGTTGAACTCGCCACGTTGTGCAAGGGTCTGGCAAAATTGGTCGTGGTGGACATCGCCTTGATCCGCGATCAGGACAACCCACAACTTATTTTCGAGAGCATGAACTCAACTGGCAAGGAGCTGAGTCAGGCAGACCTTATCCGAAATTTTATCTTGATGGGGCTGGAGCCAGTTCTGCAAGCGAGGCTTTATGAGCAGTTCTGGCGGCCAATGGAGGTGGATTTCGGGCAGGAAGCCTACGGCACGCATTTTGATGGCTTCATGCGCCATTACCTCACCGTCATGACGGGCGAGATTCCCAATATCAGCGCCGTTTACGACGCGTTCAAAGGGCATGCGCATACGTCACGGGAAAATTTCGCTGATGACAAAACCCACATCGAAAGCCTCGTTCGTGAGCTCCGCGACTACGCCCGACATTTCTGCGCGATGGCGCTGGGCAGCGAATCCGACGCCAATCTCAAGCTCGCTTTCCACGACCTGCGCGAGCTGAAGGTGGATGTGGCCTATCCTTTCCTGCTGGAGCTTTATCACGACTACAAGGCCGATATGCTGCCCAAGGCCGACCTGCTGGCGAGCGTGCGACTGGTCGAGGCGTATGTGTTCCGCCGTGCTATCTGCGCCATCCCCACCAACTCGATGAACAAGACTTTCGCCACGTTCAGCAAGGCATTGAAGAAGGACCACCATTTGGAGAGCATTCAGGCGCACTTCATGGGGTTGAGATCCTACCGGCGATTCCCTATCGACGAAGAATTTCACCGAGACCTGCAAACACGCGACCTATACAACTTTCGCAGTCGGAGTTACTGGTTGCGCCGCTTAGAGAATCACGGTCGCAAAGAGCGAGTGGCGGTGGACGAACTCACCATCGAGCACATCTTGCCGCAGAACGAAAACCTTTCGCCCCAGTGGCGCGAAGCGCTCGGCGCGGACTGGCAGCGTGTTCAGCAAACCTGGTTGCACACACTCGGCAATCTCACGCTCACCGCTTACAACGCCGATTACAGCGACCGCTCGTTTGCCGATAAGCGCGACATGCCAGATGCCCCGGAGAAAGGGCTGAAGCAAAGCCCGCTCAAACTCAATCAGGGACTCGGCGTGCTGGAGACGTGGGACGAGGCCGCGATCAAAGCCCGCGCTGGCAAGCTCGCTGACCTTGCCGTCAGCGTGTGGTCTGCACCCGCACTGCCCCGCGATATTCTGGATGCCTATCGTCCGAAAGCCGATACCGTCGCCGAATACACCATCGACGACCATCCGAACCTGCTCACACCGACCATGCGCCCGGTGTTCGATGCCTTGCGCAAGGCGGTGCTTGCGCTCGACCCGTGCGTAAGGGAGGAGTTTCTAAAGCTCTATGTTGCCTTCAAGGCCGAGACAAACTTTGTGGATGTGATTCCGCAGGCCAAGCGGCTGCTCCTATCCCTGAATATGCGCTTTGCCGATGTGAGTGACCCCAAGGGACTTTGCAGGGATGTCACGGGCATGGGCCGTTGGGGAAACGGCGACTTCGAAGTCGGCCTCTCAACACTGGATGAATTGCCGTATGTCATTGGACTGGTCCGCCAATCGCTAGAACTGCAACTGGGCAACGGTGGAGAGGGATGAACGAAGCCGAAACTAGAGCCGAGTACATTGACCCCGCTTTGAAAGCGGCGGGTTGGGGCGTTGTCGAGAGTAGCCGCATCCAGCGCGAATATTCTATCGCTCCCGGTCGCATCGAAGGCCACGGACAGCGCGGCAAACCGCTCATAGCGGATTACGTCCTGGAGTATCGCAACACCAAACTCGCCGCGCTGGAGGCGTTGAAGAAGTCGCTGCTACACCAAGCCTTCGCCGGGGAACTCTGAGGCTGCTATGCCAGACAACGAACCGCCACAGTCCAGCATCATCCTCTACCAGACGGAGGATGGCCGCACGCGTATCCAGTGCCGGTTTGAAAACGAAACGATCTGGCTCACGCAGGCTTTGATCGCGGAACTTTTTCAAATAACCGTACCTACGGTTAACGAACACCTGAAAAGCATCTTTGCCGACGGTGAACTGGAGGCCGGGGCAACTATTCGGAAATTCCGAATAGTTCGATCCGAGGGCGCGCGACAGGTCACC
>CAZFLF010001060.1:0-3091 GCA_964519825.1 uncultured Pirellulaceae bacterium
CATCGTGTCGGCGTCTTATTTGTAGGCAGATCGTTTAACGGCAAGCCGAAGGCGGCGGCGTGGCTGGCCGCATTGCCGTCGCCTTCGGCTTGCCGTTAAACGATTGCGAATATCCACTTGAAACCGTGACACTCACACGAACCATGGTCTTCGACAGAACTTACCTTGACGGCAACCCAATGACTACCGGACTGATTCGAGGAAATTCAGCACCGCTCGTTGCCAGGGGTCGAAGGCTGACCAGCGGATGGAGTGCCCAACGCCGGGGAAGCGAATGCGGACGCAGTCGCGAATGCTCTGCAGCATGAAGTTGGCGTCATCGTCCATCAGCATGCCGCCGGCTGCTGGATCGGCTTGGAGGACCAACGTCGGACAGCGCACTTTCTGGATCGTTCGATCGACGTCGTAGCCTTCCAGCCAACGGCCGTCGAGGATGGGCGCAAAGGCATCCGGATCGATCACCTGCAAACAAGCCGCGTTCCAGCGAAGTTGGGCCGCATCGCGCAGGTCGCCGAAACGGACCGGCTCGTCAGCGCCGGGCACCGTTATCAGGACCTCAGCAAGATCGCGGGCGAGCTGTCCGACGGAAACGTCCCGGCCCAGCAGATTCCGCACTCCCGTGAATTGACTGTGATACGGCGTTTCGCGAATGCGCGTCCCCATCGTTTGAAATGGAGGATCTTCCAAAATCACTGCGCGCACGTGCTCGCGCATTTCGGCGGCAACGCGTAGAGCCACCATCGCGCCGAGCGAGTGGCCGTAGACGACCGCCGGTTCGCGCAACTGGAAATTCAAAAACGTGGCCACATCGCGCAAGTAGTCAACGACCAGGTACTGGTTCGGTGTGCGACTGGACTTGCCGTGACCGCGAAAATCGATGCCGTATAACTTCCAGCGCGTGGCGAGCGGCGGGATCACCGAAACGTAGTCGGCCCATTGTCTCAGCACCCCGTGTAACAGCACCAGTGGCGGACCGTTCGAGGGACCCTCGGCATAATTCAATGACTGATTGGTCAAAAACAGCGATTCTTCGTGCATCATGGCGGCGGCTTTCGCAAGCGAACGCGGGGGAAGAATAGGAAGCGATTGGAACTGAAGGTTTTTCCGACGGCAACCGGCAGGCAGGCTCTTCAAATCGGGACCGCTAGGGAATACTCTGGCAATGCGTCAAGATCGTGCCGTGCCAAACGGAACAACGTTGCGCCCGTCTGGGTTCTCGTCAAGCTGTTCGATCGGCGGCGTATTCTAGCGATGAGGATTGTGGAAAGTGAATCAGCCGAGAGCGAACTTGCAGGTGAGCCGGCAGACGTTAGCCATTGTTTTCCTCCGTCTGGCCCCCTCGCCCCGGTACTCCGGGGAGAGGGTTGGGGTGAGGGGACCAGAGAATACAGACGTACTGAAAGAAAAAACCCATGCGTGACCGTGTTCTGACTGTGCTATTGGCGGTTGCTTTGTTGGCATTTCCCGCGACGGCAGCTGAGGGAAAAAAAAAGATTGTGCTCATCGCCGGGCCGATCACGGGACACCCCAAGAACGCGCACGAGTATGAGAAGAGCGTAATCCTGCTGAAGCACCTGCTCGACACCTCGCCCAATGTTCGCGACCTCGCTGTCGAAGCGCATTTTCGCGGCTGGCCCCAGGACGCCGCGACCTTGAACGACGCCGATTCGATCGTCTTGATTACCGATGGCGGTGACCGAAACGCGACCGATCATCCCCTGTACGTCGGTGATCGACTGCAGCAACTCGAAAAGCAAATGAAACGGGGCTGCGGCCTCGTGATGTTCCACTGGGCGACGTTCAACCCGGCTCAGCATCACGACAGGATCACCGAATGGGTCGGCGGGTATTTCGACTACGAAACCGGAACAGCGCCGAACAAGTGGTACTCGACGATTAAGACGTGGGACGGACCCACGTTGCTGGGCACCGCTGACCACCCGATCTCACGTGGCGTGCAGCCGTTCCGGGTGAAGGAAGAGTTTTATTACAACATCCGCTTTCGCGCCGACGATACGCGTGTGAAGCCGATTGTTCGCACGCGCCCGCCGGGTGAGACGGACGACAAAACCGTCGGGTGGGCCGTCGAACGGGCGGACGGCGGGCGCGGGTTTGGCTACACCGGCGGACACTTTTATGACAACTGGTGGCTTCCGGATTACCGGCGACTGGTCCTCAACGCGATCGTCTGGTCGGCGAAGGTCGAGGTCCCCGCGGAAGGTGTCGAATCCAAGCTCGACGAACCGATCCGCGCGTTGATCGTCACCGGCCACAATCATCCGGCGCATGACTGGCGGCGAGTCACGCAGGCATTGATCGCGGTGCTCGAACAAGATCCGCGGATGGTCGTGCACGTGACCGAGCAACCGGAAGATCTCGCTACGGCGCGGATCACCAATTACGACCTGCTCGTGATGAATTATTCGAGTTGGGATCGGCCGGGACTAAGTGACGCGGCAAAGCAGGGCTTCGCGAACTACGTCAATCGCGGCGGTGGGCTGGCCGTGATTCATTTCGCCAACGGGTCATTCACGGACACACTCCCCAACAAGGAAGCCGACTGGCCGGAATACCGAACGAAGCTTGTGCGGCGGGTATGGGTGCATGGGGACGGAAAGAGCGGCCACGACGCTTTCGGACCGTTCCGCGTCCAAATGACGGAGGCGGGGAAGAGCCATCCCATCACCGCAGGGCTGGCCGACTTCGAGACGATCGACGAACTGTATTATCGGCAACTCGGCGAGCTGCCGATCACGCCGCTGGCGGTCGCGAAATCGAAAGACACCAAGACCGACGAGCCGATGGCGTGGGCCTACGATTACGGCCAAGGGAACGTATTTCAAACGGTGTTGGGGCATGGCGATGTGTCGGTGCGAAAGGCCGGTGCACTGATTCGTCGCGGGAGTGTGTGGGCAGCGAAGCGTGACCAACTGAGCTTCGATCCGCCGCTGGAGTTGACCGAGAACGTGCTGTTCCGCGACGGCAGCCCATGGAAACTGGAAGAGTCGTTGCAGCGAGGTGGACTCACCGCGCAACAGCCGGCGGACGGTCCATTTGTGCCCCTGGTCACTGGAAAGTTTGGGCACGCACT
>CAZFLF010001061.1:0-3090 GCA_964519825.1 uncultured Pirellulaceae bacterium
GAGAGCCTTGGCCGCCACCGCACCCAAGCGCGGGTAATCGGCGGCCGGAGTCTCGTGCCGCCCAGTGAACATCATGTAATGCCCTTTGCCGTGATCATTCTCCTTCGTGTTGATGCTGCGCACGATTGCCAGATGCTGCATGACCTTCGCGGACTCTGGCAGAAGCTCACAAATGTGAATCCCAGGAACCGATGTCGGGATTGCGCGGAATGGACCGCCCGTGTTCGTCCCCGGCTTGGGATCCCAGCTTTCCAGCTGGCTCAATCCGCCGGCCATGTTGAAGCACAGCACGCGCATTTGTTTCTTGGTGAGATCATCCGCGGCCGCGGGGCGCGCAAACACTCCCAACCCTCCCACCACCGCTCCAGCCGTCACGCCTCCCAAGAATTTTCTTCGGGCGAGCAGGTGTTCCGACGAACCACATGCGTAATGGCACTTCATGGCAGTTATCTCCATTAATAGCTGAAGCGGAATTCGTTTGAAGTGATCAAGGCCCACGCCAGTTCCTGCAGGGCTGCCTGCCGGTCATTGGTGCGAGCCTGAAGGTAATTCGTCACGGCGACTGTTTCCTCGGCCGAAGGCGCTCGCATCAATACGCTCACGTAAAGTTCTTCGGCGACCTGCCGCGGCTCGTTCAGTTTGACTAGCCTGCCCAGCAAGTTTTCACCGGCGGGACTAAGCCACGATTGCAATACGCCGGCATTGGCGAAATATAGCGCCTGATCCACGGTCGCGAAGAAGTCTCGCTGCGGTTGGCCCCCCGCATGGCCAAATAGGCCGATAAATGTGGCCACGTTGGCTTTGAGCTTGTCGTAGGTCTGCTGCTCGATCTGCTTTTCGCGTTCGGCGAGCTTTGCCGGATCCGCCGGCACATTGGGATCGAGCGGCAGAGTCTTGTTGACTTCGGCCTCGGCCCCGGCGCGGTTTTGTTCGACAATTCCGGTGACCGTCAGGATACTCCACGTCATCTGCTCCGGCGTCAGGGGCTCCAACGAAACCAGGCTGAACTGCTGGCTCCATTGCTGCGTCGCCTGATTCAGCGCGAGCTGAAAGGAAGTCTGATCGGTAACGGACTGCGATTGGGTGGCCGGGAGTAGAGTTTCCTTTTCCGGCAGCGACTTCTGCAGAGCTTCCATCTGCGTCTTGCTGTTTGCGAACGACTGCTGTGCCGCGACGTATTGTTCCGCAGATGCCTTGGCGTTCACTTCGCGCGGCGGCATGGCCTTTTGCATTTCCGTGACTTCGGCCTGGAGTTTGTCGCGACGAACCTTGACCACCTCAGTAGCTTGTTTCAATTCCGCGTCTTGTGGCAATTTCTGGACAGCCACTTCCGCTTTAGCGACTGCATCGATAACGATCTGCGCGGTCTGCTGGCGTTCGATAAGTTGTTTTTGCGCCTCAGACAGTTGCTTCGCGGATTCCTCGCTGACAGTCTTGGCCGTGTTCATCGCCGCCTCCAGTTGTGGCAGCTGCGTCGTCAGGTTAGCCAGTGTTTGCTTTCCAGCGGCGAGTTCAGTTTGCAAGCCTTCTAGTTTCTTTCGTGAGGCATCCGCGATCGCGGCCACTTTTCCCAGTTCGGCCAGAGATTTGGCTCGCTTTAAACGGACCACGGTAGACTGCACAGCCAATTCCTCGGCTCGCAACTTTTGCTGCAGGGCTGAAATCACCTGTCGCACTTCAGCCGCCTTTTGGTTGGCTGCGGCCAGCTTGGCGACGACCTGTCCCGCCGCGCTTTGTGCGGCCGTCAGCGTCTCCGCCGCCGTCTTGGCCGTTGGGGTCCGGTCATTCACCAGTTTCTCGGCAGCGGTGACTTCTCCCGCTAATTGACCGGCTCGGACTTTGAATTTTTCGGCGGCCTGCGCGAGCTCCGCATCTCCCGCCAATTTGGCTGCTGCTTCGGCGGCCTTCGTGGCCGCCTCCGCCAGCGACGTTGCAACGTCGCGTTTCGTGGTCAGTTGCTGCTGCGCTTCTGCCAGGGCTTTCGCAGCGTCATCCGCCCCCTTTTGGGCACCGCCGATTGCGTTATTCGCTGTGGTTAACTCCGCCAGCGTCGCGGTCACAGCCTTGCGCGCCGCATCATATTCCGTGCGTGACTTCACCACGGCCTCCGTCGACACTTTCAACGTGGCTTCAGCCTGCTGATGCTGCGTGTCCAAAGCAGGAAGTTGTTGCGCAGCCGCCTGCATGACGGTGATCAGCTCGGGGGGTGCCTGAAGCGATCGTTGATAAACACGGCTTAACGCCAATTCGCGCAAAAAAGCACGAATGTCGAACTTCATCTTGGGAAATTCGTCGGCAAGCAGGTCAAGCAATTCCGGGTGGGTTGGCGGATTGCCGAGATGGTGCATGTCGAGCGGCTCGACCAGTCCTCGCCCCATCATTAACGCCCATAAGCGATTGGCGATATTGCGATTGAATTGACGGCTGGTTCCGTTGGTTGCCGACCCCGCCAGGACTTCCCGCCGGCTGAACTTCGGAACTGGACGCACGCCGTCCGCCGGAGAAACGGAGTATTCCTGTCCCTTCAAGAACACCGGTTCTTCGATTTCAAAGTCACCCGGTAAGCGTGGGCGGGTTTCATCCTGTTGCTTGGTGAACACCGAAGTAAACTTCACGTCCCCTTCCGCCTTCTCCGCGTAGAAAACCTTTTTCTGCTTGTCGGTAAACATCGTACCGCGGCTCAGAAATGCATTCATGCCGTAGAAGTCGGACTGGTAGTAGGTGTCGACGAGAGGGTGGTCGTGGCACTGACAACAGGCCAAGTCCATCCCAAAAAAGACCCGCCCTACGTCGCGAGTCAAAACATTCGGCTCGCCGTCGCGGTCAAGATAGAACTTCGCCGACGGCCGAATCTTTTCGTCGGAACCATCGGCTGCCAGGATCTCGCGAGCTAGGCGGTCCCACGGCTTATTCTGTGCGAACGAGTCGTACAAGTACTTCAACCACTCGTCTTGCTTCACATGTTTGTCCGGCCGACGCTCCATCAAGATCACATCAAACGTCGTCGTCATGTGCCGAATGAATTGCGGCGAAGCCAACAACTTGTCGACCGCGGCAACTCGTTTCGCCGGACTGGTGTCAGCCAGAAAG
>CAZFLF010001062.1:0-3088 GCA_964519825.1 uncultured Pirellulaceae bacterium
CCCGAACGGCCTTGCCCGGGAAGTGTGTCGTTTGCCCCCGCACGTTGTCGACAAAATGCAGCCGTGCCAGCCGTTCCACGAGTGCCTGGGGTACTTCGCAAGTCATTTCCAGCGCGAGATTCCGCGGTACGAACAGGCGTGCTTCATCTTTTTTGAACCACGCGAAATCCTGGTTCCACGAGTTGGCCCAGCGGCCATCTTGGGGAGGATCGCGCGGCAAGTCGCGGGTATTTACGCGCAGCACCAGACCGTCCTTGGGATAAAAACGATCCGCGCGGTTCAGCTGCGAGGCCTCCAGCCGGCCTTGTCCCGCGACTTTGCCCCCCTTCGCCTGGATTTGTTCCCATTTAGCAATCGCCTGGCGAAGGTTGCTGGCTACCACGCGCGGGTCGTTGTTGTTCCACGAGGTCAGCAGCGTGCCATCGGCGGTCGTTGCGTACGTCCCTTGCCGCGTGCTGGAAGGCTTCGTCTGGCCGGCGTAGTGTCCCTGCTCGGCAATTTTTTGAAACAGGAGGCACTCCGCGTCCTTCCCTGACTGGAGACGCTGAACCTCGTCAGCGGCGGGGATGAATTTGCGGACTAATTCTGCCACTTCGGGATCGGTCCAGACAGACTGTCTGGCAATGACGCCGTTGTTTCACGTGCAGCCCAGCGGGTGGCCGTTCATCGTCCACAACAGGATCGGCCGGTTCGTCTCCCGCGCCTCGTTGACCGCGCTAAAGAAGGATTCGTGCCAACCAATTTCCAGAAACGCTTGCTCTTGTGCGCGTGGTCGAATGGCGTCGCGCAATTGTACAAAGGAATCGTCATTCAACTCCGGCGTTGCGCTGAGCACACAAGTGGCGAGGAGAATTGTGAACATGGTAGTCCTCTATGCGAAAAAGTTATTGTTTGCCCTCTTTAACTGGATTCCGATTAATTGGATTCCGCGGCAACACCTCCGAGATTTCGATATCGTCAATCAACAGTGTATCGCCAATCTGGTAGTTAGTGATCGGTCCGTCCTGCTCCCAGACGATTTTGTAGTCGCCGGGGGCCGCCGTCGATACCGTCTTCAAAACGTACTCGATGTTCTGGCCCCGATCGAGCGGCATCGCGAAGGTCTGCCATTTGTCTGTGGCCTTAACGACAACCTCATTTTCTTGGGTTTATACGTAGAACGGAATCTATTCCATTCTTCAAGCAACACAATAACAGTCCTGCGCGAAGAGAAGTCTCGCACAAAGTCGCCAACGCGCAATGGGGGAGCGCGGGAATGAAATACGGAGTGCGTTTGGAGAAAGCAATCAAAAATATATCGTATGAAAGAGGGGTAATAGCTTGAACTTAGGAATGATATTGGCTAACGGTAAGGTCCATCTGCCAGCCGATCTGGCCCGCTATTCCTTCCCGCCCGCCAGATTCGATCTTATCCATGCGCCCTTGATCTTTGTTGCTTTCACTTGTGAGGAACCACCGTATTTTTTTGGCGATACGATGGGAAGCCGAGTCTATGCGCGACGATGTCGAGCGCGAGGTGAGAAGGTTTTTGGCATGCTTTGCTTGGAGATGGTCGGGTATTACACGGACCAACCGAAGAGCCAAACGATTCCGGCGGGAATTCCACGCTGGCTACACTGGTTGTTCCCTCATCGCGGGAATTTTCTGGCCGCAGTCGGAAACCTCCAATCCAAATCGTTGTCTTGGAACTTTCGTCGAGGCTTTAAACATCGAACGCGGTTCCCGTTATTCTCCATTTGTTTGCCCGAATCGATCAGTGAGATCCGCCTATCTGACAACGACTCGTTTTGGGAACAGGGATATCCGGCTCTGATGCTGACCGATACATCATTCCTGCGTAATCCACATTATCACCAGAGCTCGGACCGCGCCGACACGCTCGATTACAATCGCATGGCGCAGGTCGTTGTGGGCGTCGTCGGAGGTATCGCCAGGCTGGCAGGAATTACGAATGAGCGTTGAGCGGGTGAACCATCCTCCATGAACAGTTCATCGGACGATGCCAACCGAACGAGCGAACCTCAACGGGAATCCGTTGTTGGGCTTCGTCGGCTTTGACCTACCAAATCAAAACGGACGTCCCACTCGGTCGGAATGAGGATGACCTTCGCATCCCATTGAGTTGGGATCAATGAGAATTGCCCGTTGCGGACACCGTGCGGCTCAACATCTCGAGTCAGCAAAACAGGGCGGCCTATCGCAACGGGAGGGATGCGTTCACGCACAGACATCTGTCGAGGAGGCCTTACCGGCGTAACGTCGACTCGTGGAGCAGCCACCGAAGACACTTTCCCGGCGACGACGGGCTGTTTCATGGTGGTTCGAACGGACGCGGGGTCTGACGCAATTCTGTGACGAGTCGCCTGGGTTTCACCAAGCCAATCATTGGCAACAGAAGAAGCGAGAAAGGCTAAAGTCAGCAGCAAACACAGAATGGGACGCATACTCACCTCCGAGCGATCGTGCGCGAAGTTAACGGTTCTCAGAACACGGACAATAATGGTTGTTACCGATTGTGGACAGCAAGATTCTCACCGACAGCATGTCGCGAGCGGAAAAACTCCTCTGATCGGATCGATGTTCTGACGCCGTTTTTGCCCTTTTCCCCATTTTATTGCCCAGTTTGTCGAGCAGGACTATCATCGAAGGAAGTGTTCTCTCGCTCCATTTTTCACCGGCACTAGAGGTTGTTACCGCACCATGCTCCCGCTTCGTCGGCACAATGCCGGAAGGCAATCTGTCCAGCGCGATCGCTGCCGACGTCGTCGTGTGCGGCGGTTGGCAGGGCCGGAGCGATTGGAAGAACGGACCGTTTTCTCGGGCATGCCTTACGGCGCGATGCCGGACGACACTGCCGAGTACATGCTCGGGGACATCACTGTCACGGTCGTGCTGATGGAATCCGGCACGCAGTCGGGTCCCCAGAACAACAATTCCGAGACGTGGACTCCGGCCAATATCGCTGGCGTGAAGCAGCGCGTACAGGAAGGCTTGCAATGGTGGGAAGATACGCTGGCGACTCGTACCGACAATCACCCACTCAATTTTCAGATCGACTTCACGTACGCCGACAACCCGGTAACAAGTA
>CAZFLF010001063.1:0-3087 GCA_964519825.1 uncultured Pirellulaceae bacterium
GCTACGATGGTCTACGGAATCTTGAACGCTGCCACCGGGGAGTTCCGCTACGTCTCCGCCGGGCACCCCGGCCCGGTGCATCTCCCCTCCGGCGCCGATCCGGTAATTTTGGAAAGCCATGGGTTCCTAATCGGCCTGGCCGACGAGGCCTACGAGGAGCGCTCGGTCCGCCTGAGGGCAGGAGACCGCCTGTACCTCTATTCCGATGGTGTCCCCGAGGCGATGGACCCCGCAGGTGAGCAGTTTGGTAACGCCCGGCTCCTGGAGGCGATCAACAAAGCGCGATCCGCACCGCTCCAGGAGGGTGTTGCGACCATTCTGGGGGAGATTGCGCGGTGGCATGGATCCGAGAGTCCTCAAGACGATATCTCCATCCTCGCGGTCGAAGTCTCGGTCGCGTCCCGTGTCGGCGAGCCCAGCGCCGAATCTCTCGTACGTCCACGCGCCCGTACATGAACACAATGAGCCGACAAGTACAGCATGCAGCAATTGACTCAATCATGTTTGTCCAGCTGCTGAACAACATTTGTGAGAAAATCCGCAAATTCGGCGGGGCTTCCCAATCTGCATTGGACCGTCCCGGCAGATTCGGCTTCGACACCGATCGTAACGCCGTTGTGCGATTGGGTGAGCGCCAACGCGTCATTCATCCATAGATGCCTGGCCACGCAGCAGATCAAAGGGGATTCATGTGGACATTCTTTCAGCAAAGTTTCGATAACCTGCCCGGAGTTGCAGGCAAGCGACCAGACAACTTCGATCGAATGATCACTCTCAATTAAACGTACGGTAGCACGGAATTTATCCACGATTCTGATGACAGTCGCACGAACATCAGCAAATCCCGACGAATCAAGCAATTCGAGATCGATACTTACGCTGAGAGGCTGGATCGCCACACGTGCGTTCGCGACTGAGGATAAGTCGGATTCAATCCACTTCCCGATGTTTTCAATCATCTGGCGGGCAAGCGGTACACCCGAATGTCCTAGCTGTCGCCCGCCCATAACAAGTTCTGATCCGGAGTATCCAGCAAAAACCAGTTTGCTAATTGGGACCAGTTGACGAAGCTCAATCGCGGAACGCGTTCCTCCAACGGCCACGAGAATTCGCGACAATTCCGTCAGCGACTTTAACGGTTCGAGTATTGCGAGCGGAAGGGATGCATTCGTCGGGGCGTCACCAACGCTCATCAACACTCCTTCACACTCGACGAACCAAACAAGAGGACGACCTTTCTTGTAAGCGCCGATGATTTCTTTCGCCGATTCCCGATTTTTTTCGATCATGAGCCCACTTCGATTAATGAGTGAATGTCCGGTCTTGTGCTCACAAGTCGACCCAAAAGTCACTTCTAGCGTGGCACGATGCGTTGACGGGACGAGAATGAAAAAAGAAATGCGCGGAGCGCAAAGATTGCGGCTTATGCAATCGAGAAGTTCACAAGCCACCGCTGGCGGTGATGAAGAGCCGCAGATAGATCGCGTGCTCGTTGAGCGGGTTTCTCAAATGAATCCGCATGACTGTCTCGAATCCTTCCGCGTTGTCGTTGGGCGTCCGAAGTATATCAGATGTACAATCCGCGCCAATTCGCAGCGCCAAAAATAAAATCGTCCGTTTTTGGCGATGCTAGTGGTAACACCTCGGCTTACGGCGCACATCATCGTCCCGCAACACGGTGTCGAGGAATTCTTCGGCTTTGTGAAATGGCTTGTGAGTCGCCTTGCGTTTTGACCGGAGGATGATAGTTTATCCAGGCGAGTGGAGAGTCTCATGAACAACAGCTTCGAAGTCAATCCAAGTTCTGAACACTCTCTCTACCTGAAGCTGTTTATCACCAACAGTGGCGGTTGGTGACGCGTCTGAACGGTGTCTCGGACGGCTAGGTGCTCTTTCCTAGCGATTTCCTCACCGAATCCGTTTGGATCGTTTCTTCTTAATTACCCCTCTCTTGTTCAGCGTTGATCCGTCACGGGCAATTCGCCCGTGGCGATCAATCATTTCGCCACGAAAGTCTTATGAATACTGATCAAACGACCTCACCAATTCCACTTCTAGCGCGATTGTTCTGGGCCATGATTGGGCCATTAGTTTTGATCTTCCTTTGCATTGCAAACCTGAAAACGGGACACGGCTGGATGAGTGCGGCTGACTTTGCCTACTTTGTCGTTTTAGCCAGTTTGATTTTTGCACGCTGGCTAGAGTTTCGTGGAGGGGATCCGCGAACCGCAACTGGCGAGCCGGCGGCAATGATTCACTTTCGTCGATATGCGTGGATTGTTTTGGGTATTGGTCTCGGGCTTTGGATCGTTGCCAACCTGATTGGGAACCATTTGCGAGTGCAATGAGCTTGGAGGCCACACACTGGACGGAGAACGATGGCTTTGTCTTGTCCTCCTGATGTTTGCTTCTAGTCGGCTGGCGGCCGACGACTGGCCACCATGGCACGGTCCGGAGAGTTGAACCGAGAGAAGTGAGACCGATAACTCATCGACGGCGGACAGAACGGTTTCCAAGCGCGCTAAAGTGACTATCCAGAGGACAACATGCAGCAGATTTACGAGTTTCTGGTTACTTCGTTGTGTTACCAGTCTACGACAGAAAATTCCTCAGCAAGCGGTGGCCATTTAGACCCGGTGACTCCGGTTCTGCTAGGTATTTCGATCATCCTGCTGGCCGCCAAATTTGGTGGCGACCTGATGGTTCGCGTGCGTCAGCCTGCAGTGCTCGGCGAGTTGCTCGTGGGGGTGCTGCTTGGCAACCTCGTGCTGTTCGGATTCGACGGGTTGGAGTTTCTGAGGCTATCAGGAACGCATGGAGAGTCTGCGCATGTGGCCGGGTCAAGCGTTACCGCGACGGTCCTGGACATGCTGGCTCGCATCGGCGTGATTTTGCTGCTGTTCGAGGTTGGCCTGGAGTCAAACCTGCACGAGATGCGCAAGGTCGGGCTTTCGTCGCTGCTCGTCGCGGTGTTGGGAGTCGTGACACCGATGGGGCTCGGCTGGCTGGCAAGCCGCTGGTTGTTGCCGGATCAGTCGTGGCACGTGCACCTGTTCATCGGCGCTACGTTGTGCGCGACCAGCGTAG
>CAZFLF010001064.1:0-3087 GCA_964519825.1 uncultured Pirellulaceae bacterium
GGGAGTCGTTGTGGATGCGAAACCGAATCGTTTAACCGCAAGCCGCAGGCGAGCGCGTTGAACCGCGATCGACTGCGCCCGAACGCGCTCGCCTGCGGCTTTCGGTTAAACGACCCCGCCGCTACGCTGGCCACTCGTAGCGCTTCTGACGGCGAAAGCCGGTCAGCCGCATCGAGCCATCCGCCTGAATCGCCAGCGTCGAATACCCGTTGTTTTCCGCGCCGGATCCTTCGACCATCGCGACCAAAGTGCAATAGTGGATGCCGGCGATTTCCTGATAGTCGTTTTGATGACTATGTCCCTGGAATACCGCCTCGACCTTGCCCGACGACTCCAGAATCTTGCGCACTTCCGCCTGGTTCTTGACCGAGTGCTGTTTAGTTTCGTCTAACCGTTGATGCGCAAATACAACCGTCTTCGCCGCTGCCGCCGCAAGATCGGACTTCAGCCACTCCAACTCGACCGATGGAATGTTCGCATCGAGCCAGTGCGAGTTCTTGCGTCCGTATGGCTGGCCATCGCTCCGGAAACAGGCATCCAGAACAACAAAATGCATCCCACCGCGGTCAAACGAATAATACGACTTCGGGCGTTCGACTCCCCCCAGGAACTCGTCCTTCGTCAACATATCGACACAATGGTTTCCCAGTACGTAATGGCGGTCCGGCGAGGTGGCCGCGAACAACGCATTGACTTTGCGCAAATATCCTCGTTCGACATCGACGGTGTCCGCGGCATCGATCAAGTCTCCCAATTCGACCACGAACTGCGGCTTTTCGTCCGCGAATCGTTGTGACGCCTCCAATAGCTTGGATAAGGTCTCGCGATAATGGCGTGAGCCGGCGGGGGGCTTGTCGGCGTAATGCAGATCGGTCACCAGGCCGACCCGAATACTTGGTTCAGCTGAGTCGTCCGCAGCCAGCCAATTCAAGGAGTTGAAGTCGATTACTGCGGCAGCCAGCACGAGCGAACCACCTTGCAGAAACGCTCGGCGACCAAGCGGAGTTTTGAAATCGACGTTGTTCATTCGGTTCCTCCCATTCGCGAGCTATGAAATCATTCAGTAGTTTCAAGTTTGGTTGATCTGTCGAGGTCTTTACTCCGAAGGAGTTAGGTCATTTAGCCCAGGGTTGCTCGCGTAGCGAGCTACCCTGGGAAACGGTCGCGTCCCGCAAAAAGAACCCCAACGGGGTTCAGTCCGAGAATAACCGGGGGCCGCAACCCCGTTGGGGTTGAAGCGAGGTTATTGTCATCAACCCAGGGTAGCTTGCTGCGCGAGCAACCCTGGGCTAGGCTCCGCAACCCCTTCGGGGTAAAAGCAATCACGCACTCTCCCACTTGGAACTACTGTCATTACTCATTCAGTTCGGAATTCAGCTTTCAAGCCGGAGGCTTTTCCTCTGATTCCTTTGGAATGGAATGTCGAAACATTAATTGCTCGTCGGCACAGACTCGCCCCAGACCCTAGGTGACTTAAAATCCTTGGCCATCGGCGCGGATTTCGGCGGTACCGCCTCTTTGGCGAATGCCGCCAGTCGGCCGCGTAGCTCAGCGACCTTATCCGGTACCTTTTTAGCCAGGTTGTTTTTCTCGTAGGGATCTTTAGCCAGATCGAACAGCTCCACCGAGTCCGTTGCCGCCGCCGCAATTGCCTTGGCCTTTTGTCCCTTCTTCTTCCCTTTTTTGGCCCCTGGGTCTGCGTCCTTGGAGCCAGTTTCGATTGGTGTTTCTTCGCCAGCGCCGCCATTCAGCACGAGCTTCCAATCGCCCATGCGGATCGCGCCATTGCGCGGGGTGGTGTTCAGCAAGATGGCATCGTGCGGCGACGGCTTACCTTGCGCGATGGTCGGCCAGGCATCTCGGCCGTCAAGCGGCAACTTCTGATCGAGCGATCCGCCGGCCAACTTCACCAACGTCGGATACCAATCGACAATATGCAGTGGCTCCTTCACGACGGAGCCGGGTGGAATGTGACCGTCCCATGCAGCCAAAGCAGCGACTCGCGTGCCACCTTCGTAGAGCGTCCCTTTCGCTCCGCGCAGCGGCCCATTGCTGGTGATTCGACCCGGTGCCGGTCCACCATTGTCGCTCGAGAAGAGGAACAACGTGTTCGAGCGCATCCCTTTTTTCTCAATCGCGGCGACGATGTGGCCAATCGCTTCGTCCATCGCGGCCAGCATTCCGGCATACGTTTGTCGGTCGCCCGTGAGCTGCGCATAAGGCTGTTTATATTTTTCGGGAACCTGATGCGGTGAGTGGACGGCATTGAACGGAACATACAGAAACAGGGGCCGGGCGGTATCGTGCTGCCCGATCAATCGTACGGATTCTTGGGCGATAAGCTGCGTCGAATAGCCTTCGTCGCGGCAGACCTGGTCGTCCCGATGCCAATCGAATCCGCCGTCTCGAGTATGTTCGAAGTAGTCGAGCGCGCCGTTGTAGTGTCCGTACTGATGATCGAACCCACGCTGCGTCGGCAAGTAAGCACGTTGAAAATGCCCGAGATGCCACTTGCCGCAAATGGCTGTGTTGTAGCCGGCTTCTTTTAATACTTGCGGCAGAGTGCGCTCGTCGAGCGGTAATCCATATTGAGCCCACGGTCGGACCACACCGACCTGGAGACCGTGTCGCATTGGATAGCGCCCGGTCATCAAGGCCGCCCGCGTGGGCGAACAAACCGGTTGTACGTAAAACGCCTCGAGCCTCGCGCCAGCCGCCGCTAGTTTGTCGATAGCCGGAGTCTTGATCTCGGAGCCATGAAACCCGACATCCCCCCACCCGAGATCATCCGCGACGATCAAGACAACGTTTGGTCGCTCCGCGGCGGAAGTCTGCGTAACAAAGCCTACAGCCAGCGCCCCAGCCACAAGAACAATCGCTCGCGCAGTCATCGGTGATTTCTCCGAGGAAAAAATGTGGTGGCCTGATTCGCCGATTGAATTCTGAATCCAGCACCAGATCCGTGACGGTAGTTGCAAGTGCTAGTGAGTTTATCCCGATGTAAAATGGCTTTTACGCCGACGGCGTTACACATAACAGCCCAGGGTCGCGAGCAAAGCGAGCGCACCCTGGGTAGCCTACACCGTC
>CAZFLF010001065.1:0-3076 GCA_964519825.1 uncultured Pirellulaceae bacterium
TTTACACGCATTCATGCGACAGGAATTGGCACAAGTCGAGGTTGAACTGGATGCGGTGGTGTATTGCCCGCATGCACAGGACGGAAACTGTGACTGCCGCAAGCCACGCACCGGCATGGCGCAGCTCGTCGAAGCGGAACTCGGACGGACGATCGACTATGCCGCAAGCTGGACCATCGGCGATAAACTGAGTGACATCAGGTTCGGTAAGTCACTAGGGACCAAGACCGTACTGATTCGCAGCCGATACTGGAGCGACGCCGATGTGGATCTGCGTCCCCACATGATCGTGGATTCTTTGTTCGAGGCGGCGCAGCGGATCGTCGCGGAATCCAAGTCGTGAACGCCATGTCAGTCGAGGACGAACAACGGCTGTACGAAGACCACGTACTGCGGCATTTCGAAGAGCCGTATCATCGCGGTTCGCTTGCCGCCGCCACGCATCGTCACCGGGTCGATAATCCGGTCTGCGGCGATAGCGTTCAAACCGAGTTGCGGGTCAATGACGCTGGCATCATCGAACAGGCTTGGTTCACCGGTGTCGGCTGCATCATCAGCCAAGCCGCGGCTTCCATGCTGACCGAACATATCGAAGGCCAGCCGCTCGACGCCATTCGCGCATTCAGTCCTCGCAGCATGCTCGATCTCTTCCGCGCCCGCCTCACCTTTCGCCGCCAACAATGTTGTCTCCTGGCATGGCAGGCACTCAAGGCCGCAACTTCCAATATGTAAAGTAGTCAACGGCGGGGCGGCACTGGCAAAGACCCCCTCCGAATGTGTGCGAAGCGCGAGAAGACAATATTGAGACAGTCTGATTTTGATGGAAAATCAGTCCGTCTGATTTTGGGTGGTCTGATTTTGTCTTGCAGAGCCAGACAGACTGTCTGGTTCTTGATTGATCGGTTCTGGAATCCGATCCCACTGGCAGTTTTCATTGCGGCGTTCAACGTCCATCCTTAAAATTGCGCCCGTAAGCTGCTTGGCCGATTGAAACTGCATAGCCCCTCGGCTCCGCGGTTCGTTCAACGCGGTTTCTGATCCGGCCTGACCGTACCCAACCAAAACTTGGCGTCCCTCCAGGCCGGATAGAAACCAATTCGTTATGCAGAAATACCATCAGTTGTCGACGATGTCATGATCCAACCACACCCGACGAAACGCCGCCTCCAGTTTACACTCGTCACACTATTCATCCTGATGTTGTGTGTGGCTGGCACTTTGAGCGGATACCGTGTCGGTTTCGATCAAGGATACGTACGCGGCGAACGAAAGCGACAATCCGAAGCACCCTTCCCTAAGGTGTATGCTGTCGCTGACCTAGTAAAGCCACAGGTCGATGATCCTTCGGCGGCGCTTCCCAATTACGATACCCTGATCGAGTTGATTCAACAGATAATTGCTCCGGATAGTTGGGCCGACGCGGGCGGCAGCGGAGCCATCGAGTCGTTCCCGACCAACTTGAGCTTGGTCATCAGACAAACCGAGGACGTTCACGAACAAATTGAGAGCCTGCTGACAAAAATACGAGCCGCGAATGCGTCGAGCCATACGAATGATTAGAGCCACATATAGCTGTGGATAACGGGCGATCTGCGGGGAAATGTGTCACGACAGGAAGAGGTCGTCACCAGGGTATTGGCAGCAATAAGGCATGATGCTGATTCAACCAGTGTCGGCCAAACTCGGCGGTGATGCTCGACAGAAACAACAGATAGATAAACGCGCCGAGCAGTCCGGCCAGAACCGGTCGGACGAACCAGCCCCATCCGGACCATGCGACTGGGCGATGCACCGCACGGTGATAGGCCCACCCGACCAGCATGCGGCCGGGATACGTGGTGACCACCGAGATCAGCGTCAGATCCAAAATGCCACGATGCGGCTGGAGCTGCATCTTCATCCAAAAGCTATAGAAGTACAGCGGAACGGCTGATCCGTACAAGACGACGATTGCAATCAGCCAAGCCAGCGGTGCGTGCCGGAAGAGCTCGCGCACCGCGCCCAGTTCAAAGATCCCGCGCCATCGATTCTCGGCACTGCTCCGTGCTTGCAGGAACGGCAGCCAAGCCAATACCGGAATAAGAGACAATCCACCCCACAACGTGAGCAGTTGTTGCAGAGAGTTGGCCGGATCTTGCAACGCGGCCAAGAGCAACGAGGGCCCGACTAACCAGGCGAGCGTGCCGAAAAAACCACACGTGCCTATCCACAATCTCTGTGGCAGCCGCATTACACGCAGGAAGTCCAGTACCGCACGCTGGGCGCGCTCCCAATAATCGCCGCGGCGAAGATCCGCCACGAACGAGCGAATATTCTTAATCGGCCGAAAGAAGCAGCCCGCGCTGCCGCCGCAACCCATCGCGATTACCAAATGGATCGCAACAAGAATTGCCAAACCAATCAATCCAACGAACCGCAGGGTGGTCGTTCCCGCATGCGGAGCGATTAAGGCCGCGTCTCGAGCAGCGTCCGCCATATACCACACCGGAAACAACCATGCGATGCAACCGATCGAGATCGTCCCCAATCGCGCCAGGGCCGGCAACTGCGGCATCGCCCGCCACCATTGGCCAGTGCGCGCAACGTTTCCTTCCGCATCTAGCAGGTAGCCCAGCGCGAACAGGTTCAGCCCCGGCACCGTGGCGGCGAACGAGAGAAGTAGCAATCCGCAAATCGACCCGAATACGAGCTGGATCAACCACGCGCTTGCCGCCAACGGATGACGCAGCACGTGCGGAATTCGGGGCGTGGCGTGAAAGCCCGACTCGACATCCGCGACATGGGACAAACCCACGGACTCGCTACCGCTGCGTTCGATCGCGAGCGCATCGGACTCGATATCGGAATATTCTTGGGCAAGCGGTTGGGCCACGAGAGCGTCGGTCCTCACTTACGGGGTCGGGAGTCGTTTTTTGCGGCGCGGAATCGTCTATTGAGGCTTGCATTTTGAATGTCCATTGCTCGCGATTGGCTAATTAGCCGCAGGGCGCTAGCCCCGGTTTGAGTGGGTACCAGGGTTCCAACTTTTGATGTTGCGCTGTTTTGTGGTTTTATAGGGCGGCCCTGTATTCCGGAG
>CAZFLF010001066.1:0-3073 GCA_964519825.1 uncultured Pirellulaceae bacterium
GATCGCATTCCCGCACGCTCGTTCGCGCCCAATTAATGACCTGAGTCGTGAGAACACTGCGAATGCCCAGTTCCTGACAGAAACCAAGCAGCACAAGATTGATGGGGGCCGAATCGGCGTCCGAAAGTTCAGTGAGATTGCCAATCCCCATCAACATCGCGATGTCCGGATACCGTCGGCGCACCTCGAGGTATCTCCCGAGGCTGGCCGCGAAACCGCAGCCGATCGGTTCCAGGACTGGATCAACGCGAAATTTTACATTAGCCGCAACAAGTTGCTCGACCGATTCATCCAGCCCTTGCAGCGTGCGAATGTCATCGGGGATGACAACCACTTCAACTCCCCAATCGCGCGCTGCCTCGCGATTCGAATTGTTTACCGAGAGTACAAGTTCAGCGCCGGCGCGAACGGCTGGTGCAATTTCATGCGGGTTGAAACTGTCGATCGACACGCGCAGCCCGACGTCGCGCAACGCTCGCACGCAGTCCGCGATGCCGGCCCAGGTATCACTCGGATCGCAGCCAACGTCGATCACGTCCGCTCCCTCCGCGGCGAGTCGTTGTGCTTCCGCGACAATCTGTGCGAGCGCCATCCTGGGCGCGTGATTAATCTCAGCCAGGATCTCAATTTCGTACGCACCCAAGTCCGTCGGCAGGTCGTCGCGGCCAAGAAAAGACGGCAGCTGTCGCAGATCGCGCGGCCCCAGCACAACCGGAAGCCGTGTCGCCTGTTCCAAGACCGCCAGATCACCCGAACAATAGCCCGGAACCATGACTTGAGTGGCGTTGGTCGCAGGTCGCACGTGCCGCGCAATCCATTGCGGAGTCATTAGCGCCGCAACCGTAATCGGTAACACGTCAACGGTAAAATCAAAGTCACAGTGTGGGGTGAGATCGGAAAGCACGGATCGCAGCGCGTGCTCGGCTAACCGGCCGGTTACGAAATGAATGTGTTCGCGCGCCATGCTGGGCTGCTCACCGAAGTACCGAAGTGGAATTCCGTCAATCCAATCGCCCAGGAAACTGCGCAGCTGGGGCTTCGTAAGCTCAGCCGCCAGCCACCCATTGTTTCAAGCGGTATAACTATCCACTCACCATCCTGATTGACCTGCGGAACCAAAACGATAGCCGCCGCTGACCGGAATCACGTGTCCATTCACGAAACTCGCGGCGGGCGAGGCCAAGAACCGGACAACACGGGCCACATCCTCGGGAGTTCCCCACCGTCCGAGCAGCGATTCGCGGCACGCCCGTTCTTGCCAATAAGGTGGCGCTTGTTCACCCCACGACGTCCTGATCCAGCCGGGAGCCACGCAGTTCACACGAACTTCCGGCGCGAGCGATTGCGCCAGGCTCTTCGTGAATGCCATGACCGCCCCCTTGATCGTGGAGAACAACTCACCGCTATCGCCCGCCATTCCGCGGTCAGCCTGGTCCCAACCAATGTTAACGATGACTCCGTGTCCGCGCTCTTTCATGCATTTGCCCACTAGCCGCGACAGTCGCAAAGTCGCCACGACGTCAACTCGCCAAAGCCGCTCCAGTTTTTCCTCAAAGGAGAGTCGCGCGGCGTCTCCGGTCAACACGTCGACGCCAGCATTGTTGACCCAGATATCGACGCCGCCGCGCCATTGCCAGGCCCGATCCACCAGCTCGTCTTGTGCTGGGGCGCCGGCCAGATCGCTCAGCAATACGTGCGATTGACCTGGCATTTCGGCGATGTGTTGGGCCGTGGCTTCCGCCGCCGGTCGATTCTCGCGCGCGTGGATCAAGACGGCCGCTCCAGCGCGAGCCAATTCCCAGGCGATAGCCCGGCCAATGCCACCGGACGAACCGGTTACAACGGCGGTCACGCCGCGCAAATCGTCTTCGCCGGCATAGTCGGCGCGTTCAGCCCGTTTACCATTCTCATCCAACATGGGAACCTTTGCGGTTGTCGCCCCGAAGGCACATGCTGGTTGTACTTTGGCTTGTCCGCCGCGACAAGCAACGCCGATGGGAAGGAATGAACGAGATCACTGGTCAGCCCGCGGCGAAGTAGTGCATCCTCGGAATTCGAATCTCAGGAATGAGGACTGGGCGCGGAATGAATGCATTGGAATTGCAACAGCGGATGCCGCGAGCCACGCTCGCCTTTCGTGGTTACAACGTGACCAATGTGGGACGTAGCGGAGAACTTTTGGCTCATCCAGTCTACGGTCCCGTGGTCCGAGACATCTTGCGGCATGCGTCCGAACTTTGTTCAGACATCATCTGCAGAGTTGTCGATCTCGAATCACACATATCATGCCCGGAAGAGACCCTGGAAACCTATGCCGACGCCATAGCAGTGATTGTGGCAATGGAACAGGCGCAGCTCGCATGCCTGGACCGATTCTTTCCCGTACGGTATCGGGACGCGCGACTGTCCTTTGGATACAGCCTGGGAGAAATCGCCGCGGTTGCCGCCAGCGGGGTGATTGACTGGGACGACGCGTTGCGGATCCCACTATCGCTCGCCACCGACTGCGCCGCGCTGGCCCGTGATGTCTCGCTCGGCGTGCTGTTCGCGCGCGGGCGCATGATCCCGATCAACGCCGTCAAGCTCCTGTGCCTGGAGATCAATCAGGAAGGGCAGGGGGTGATTGGCATGTCGGCCAAACTATCACCGAACTCGCTGCTGCTGATGGGACAAGGCACAACCGTGGAACGGTTCAAGGAACGGATGATGGAAGCCCTGCCGGAACAAACGCATCTGCGCACGAATAGCAACGTCTTCCCACCGATGCATACGCCAATCGTCTGGGAGCGGGCGATCCCCAACCGAGCCGGTGTGCTGCTGCATACGTTGAAAGGCCCCTTCGCTCCACCCGATCCACCCGTCTTCTCGCTGGTAACGTCACGCGCGGATTACAACGCACTCACTGCTCGCGACATCTTGCAGCGATGGACCGATCATCCGCAAATGCTCTGGGATGCGGTCCAGGAAACCTTTAACAACGGCACCGAGGTGATCCTTCACGTCGGCCCCGAACCGAACGTCATCCCGGCGACGTACAAGCGGGTCAGCGATAACGTCCAAGCCGCCACCTAGG
>CAZFLF010001067.1:0-3073 GCA_964519825.1 uncultured Pirellulaceae bacterium
GCTCCTGCCGAGCCGAAACCAACGCACCGGCTCGGCAGGAGCCTCGCCCTCCCATCCCTCCAAGAGTTACAGAGCACTAGGTTGACGACTCATAGCATGGTCAGCCGGTAGCTGTCTAGTTGGATTTCGGCGTCGGGCGACTCCAGGCTGCAAAGTGGGACACACCCATAAAACGAAGCCCACATTGTGAACGTGCTGGGTGGGCCGATCAGGTAATCACATTGGGCAAAGGCGTACATATCCTCGACCAGGTGCCCCGTGCCAAAGCTTAGCTGCAGATCGCCCAACCGCCGGCGGTCCTGGGGGGCGTTTGAACAGACTAGAAAGGAGACTTTGCGCGGGGCAAATAGCCGCTCGACACGCTGCATGATCTCTCCGTATTGCTCGGTGGAATAGTAGTACTTCCCACCGAGGAATCGCTGGTAGTCCCCGTGCCGAATATGGACTCCGATCAATACGTCGCTCCCTCGTCGAGCTGATTGTGCCGTCCGAGTCGCCGCTTCTTCATGGATGGCGATCGGGCGGAAATATTCGCGAATGACCTGGGCATGTCGGGCCACCGCCGTCGGATCTCGAAATCTCCACCCCTGAAGAACGACGAACTTCCGCCGCTTGGCCCACTGTACGAACCGCTGGTCTCCCAGGTCGAAGGCCTGATCGAGCGTCAACCGGATGACTTTGAAGGGGAGATGCGTGCAATTCGCTGCGGCCAGCAGTCGGCTGGGGTAGTAGGCCAGTCCGTAAAACAGGCCCCGCGTCCATGTCTTCGGCTGGCGACCAGCAGGTGCTGCCGGATACCTGCATAGGACATCCTGGCAAGTCGTGCGGAAGTACTGAGCGTATTCGCCAAATGCCAGATTGATGACCCGAACGTTATGCTCGTGCGCGCACGCAATCAAGTGAGCAAACAGACTGAGGCGGTTGCCAAGTTGGCCCACTTTGCGCGCGACGATGATCATGATTGACTCTCCGGACGGAATACGAACGCGCGCGCCAGGAGCCACCAGTGCGAAGGGGACAACGGGCCTTCGCGGAACGCCGACCAGGCATGTTTCCTGGCCACGGGGATCCGGCGCGATTTCAAGGCCATGCGCGCCCAGCGGCGAAAAGTTCGTGCCCGGCTCGATGGAGCTGACGCTCGCGGGAAGAGTTGAATTGTTTCGGTCTGGGGATCACCTCGACGTCGCCGCGCGTCGCGCACGGCTTGCTCGGCACAAGCTAACTGCAACTCGCGTTTTCGCGTCGTCACCGAGTCGGCATGCAGCCGGTATCGGAGGAGCCGTTCGGAAAGGTTCGCCAGGCGCCCGACTTCCGCCAATCGCAGCCATAAGTCCAAATCTTGCGAGGCAGCGAATTGCTCACGATATCCCCCTACATGCTCAAATGCCTTCCGGCAAATCATGGTGGACGGATGGGGAAGGACTCCGTTGCCTTGCAGCAACTGCGACAGAATCTTGTCGTGAGTGGTGGGCGGAAAATGTTCGGCCAAAGCGTCGCCGTCCGGATCAATGAGCGTCAATGAACAGCCGAGCACCACGCAGTCACTTTGTTGCGACAAGAAGCTGACTTGTCGAGCAAATCGCTCAGGTTCCGCGATGTCATCGGCATCCATTCGCGCGAGGAATTTGCCTTGCGCCCAAGCGGCACCTGCTTGTAAGGAACGGGTCAGCCCGCAATTGGCGTGTCGGATTATTTTGACGCGAGCGTCCCGAGCGGCGAACTGTTGCAGCAAAGTCGCGGTACGATCGGTGGAACCGTCGTCAATGATGATGAATTCAAAGTCGTACAGCGTTTGTGCGAGAACGCTGGCAACAGCCTCCTCGACGTATCGGTCGGCATTGAAAGCCGCCATCACGCAGCTGACTGTAGGCGATGCAGGCATGCGGAATGTTTCTCGAGCCAGAGTCCAAGACAGAGCAGATTCCATACGATCTGAAAATGACGAGTCGTCTCGCAGTCGAACGAACGCGTGCTGGGTAATAGCTCGGTCAATGGTGAGCCGGCGTGAAATACGCGGCGGCGGAGCTTTTGTACGCGTGGTTGCTGCAGCCAGTCCGCGAGCGGCGCCCCGAACCCCTGTTTGCCACGTTGTCGAACCACCGCGGGCCATAAGTCTTCGCACGCGCGTCTTAACAGCGACTTGGGCTTGGCGTTTTCGAATCGCACTGCCGCCGGGAGGCTCAGGACAAATTCGACGAGTTCGACATCCATAAAGGGACTGCGCGTTTCCAGGCCGTGTGCCATCGCGGCGCGGTCAACTTTTACAAAAATGTCGCCGGGCAAATAACATCGCAGATCGAAATCAACCGTTCGGTCGATTCCATGCAGGTGCTTGGCGGGCGAGTAATGCTGTGTCACGAGCTGCGTTGCGTTACTGCACGTACTCGCCCAGGAACCGCGCGTCGCCGATGGGGAAAAGCTGGAAAGAGCAGCTAGGTGACGGTCCCACACGTCCGGAAATGCGCGTTTGGCGCCGATCCCTTTGTAATCGCTGCAAGCACTGTCGCGGCGGTCTTTTAGCGGCAGTCCAACCGCATTCAGCCCCCCATAGATTCTGGCCTCCAGTTTTTTTTGCCAATAGGCGGCCAGCGAGCTGGGCAATTTGTCATGCCGCAACAGCGGTTGGTACCAGGCATAGCCACCAAAGAGTTCATCGCCACCATCGCCCGACAGTACAACCTTTACGTCGCGCCGCGCAAACTCGGAAATCAAATAGGTCGGAATATTGGACGAGTCTCCAAACGGCTCGTCGTAGACTTGGGACATCTGCTCCAGCCGTGCTGCGACGTCGATGTGGATTTGTTGTTCAGCGTGGTGGGTGCCGTATTGGTCCGCTACGGCGCGAGCAAATGGTAACTCGTTGATCAGATCACCAAAGCCGGCGGCGAATGTTCTTACACGCGACTTAGTGTGCTGGGTCATCAGCGCAACAATGGTTGTCGAATCGAGCCCGCCACTGAGAAACGCTCCGACGGCGGTGTCAGCCACCATTTGTCGCTCGACGGCAATCTCCAGACGGCGCCGTACTTCCCGGGCCGCTTCCTGGGCGCTAATGTCGACTGTGGAAAGTTGT
>CAZFLF010001068.1:0-3072 GCA_964519825.1 uncultured Pirellulaceae bacterium
ATTGGCCGATCCACGGAACGACCGGTTACGAGTTTCTGAATCAGCTCAATCATCTATTCGTGGATCGTGTCCGCGGCAAAGCATTCGACGCGCTGTATGCGAAATTCATCGGCGAACGAATCAACTTCGGCGGCCTGGTCATTGGATCGAAAAAACTGATCATGCGAGTATCGATGTCGAGTGAACTCAATGTGCTCGGCCATCAACTTGACCGCATTTCGGAACGCCGGCGATCCTCCCGCGACTTCACTCGGAATGGTTTGACGTACGCCCTGCGGGAAGTCGTGAGCTGCTTTCCAATCTACCGTACTTACACGACGGCGGCCGGAGTGCTCGACCGCGACCGCCGATACGTCGAGCAATCGGTCGCTCGCGCCAAGCGACAAAACCCGGCCATGAGTCACGCGGTGTTCGATTTCATTCGAGAGGTTCTGCTACTGGCGGACGCCGAGACCTTGTCGGAGGACGAACGCCGCGAGCGGTTGCAGTTCGTCGGCCGCTTCCAGCAATTCACCGGGCCGATGATGGCTAAGTCTGTCGAAGACACTTCCTTTTACATCTACAACCGACTCGTCTCATTGAATGAAGTCGGCGGCGATCCGGAACACTTCGGTGATACGGTGGCGACGTTCCATCGCCTTAATCAGGAGCGTCAGGTCACGCGGCCGTTTGCCTTGCTGGCCACTTCCACGCACGACACGAAACGCAGCGAAGATATGCGGGCGCGAATTAACGTCCTGTCCGAATTGCCGCAGGAGTGGAAAGAACGTCTCGTTCGTTGGACTCGCTGGAATAAACGGAAGAAGACGAAAGTCGATGGCGAACTCGCTCCCAGTCGGAACGACGAGTACTTGCTGTACCAAACGCTGCTGGGTAGTTGGCCGTTCGAGTCGCCGCGCGGTGACGCGCTGACGAGCTACATCGACCGCATCCAGCAGTATACGACGAAGGCAGTTCGCGAAGCCAAAGTGCATTCCAGTTGGATTGCTCCCAACGAAACCTACGAACAAGCTTTCCGAGATTTCGTCGCCGCCATTCTAAGCGAAGAACCGGCCAGCGCGTTCCGCACAGACTTTGAACCGTTCGTCGCACACATCGCCCGCTTGGGAAAGTGGAATTCGCTGTCGCAGACGTTACTCAAGCTGACGTCACCTGGCGTACCGGACTTTTATCAGGGGACCGAATTGTGGGACTTCAGTTTGGTTGATCCCGACAATCGTCGGCCGGTGGACTACGACCTCCGCCGCCGGCTCCTGAGCGAGGTGGACCAACGCGCGGCAAACCGCGAGGAATGGCTCGCGCTCGCGGACGAATTGGTGAAGCAGGCCAACGACGGCCGAATCAAGCTCTATGTCACGTCTCGGATGCTGCGACTGCGCCGCGCGTTCCCGCAACTGTTCACGAAGGGGGAGTACATCTCGCTCGACGTGCGTGGTGATCGGACCGCGCATGTTTGTGCTTTCGCCCGGCGTTGGCAAGATCAGGTCGCGATCATCGTCACGCCACGGTTGGTCGCCACGCTGCTGGGCTCGTCGGAGTCCCCCCCCATCGGCTCGGAGATTTGGGGGGACACACAGGTCCGCCTCCCCGACGATGTCGACCCGAGGTCTTTTCAAGACGCCTTCACCGGTCAAAATATCTCCGGGTCTGACTCGCGAGAACTTTCCCTGGCTGCAGTGTTGCAGCGGTTCCCTGTCAGCGTGCTCTTACTTACTTCACCCAAGACATAATGGCACAAGACGATCCACTTTGGTTCAAAGACGCCGTGATCTACGAAGTCCACGTGCGCGCCTACTGCGACAGCATCGGCGACGGCATGGGGGACTTTCGCGGCCTGACCCAGAAGCTCGATTACTTGCAGGATCTCGGAGTCACGGCGATCTGGCTCTTGCCATTCTATCCGTCGCCGCTGAAGGACGACGGCTACGACATCGCGGACTACACGGAGATCCATCCGGACTACGGCTCGCTGGAGACATTTCGCGAGTTTCTGGAGGGCGCGCACGCGCGCGGATTGCGGGTCATCACGGAGCTAGTTCTGAACCACACGTCGGACCAACATCCGTGGTTTCAGCGAGCGCGCCGCGCACCGGCGGGGAGTCCCGAACGAGACTTCTACGTTTGGAGCGACGTTCCGAATCGTTATCGCGAGACTCGTGTCATCTTCAAGGACTTCGAGACCTCGAACTGGGCCTACGATAACGTCGCCAAGTCGTATTACTGGCACCGTTTTTACTCCCACCAACCCGACTTGAATTTCGACAATCCCATGGTCTGGCAGGCGTTGTTGCCGGTGGTCGATTTTTGGTTCGGGATGGGTGTCGATGGAATGCGGCTTGACGCCGTGCCCTATCTCTACGAGCGAGAAAACACTAATTGCGAGAACCTCCCGGAAACCCATGAGTTTCTCAAGGCGCTGCGCCGGCACATCGACGAACGGTTTCCGAATCGAATGTTGCTCGCCGAGGCGAATCAGTGGCCGGAGGACTCGGTGGCTTATTTCGGCAACGGCGATGAATGCCACATGGCCTTTCATTTTCCGGTTATGCCGCGGCTCTTCATGTCGATCCATATGGAAGATCGTTTTCCGATTTTGGACATCATGGATCAGACGCCGGCCATTCCCGACTCCTGCCAGTGGGCACTCTTCCTGCGCAATCACGATGAACTGACTTTGGAGATGGTGACCGATGAAGAGCGTGATTACATGTATCGCGCGTACGCCAACGACCCAATTGCCCGTATCAACTTGGGCATTCGCCGGCGACTTGCACCGCTGTTGGGGAACAACCGCCGCCGCATCGAGTTGATGAACGGCTTATTGTTCTCGTTGCCCGGTACGCCCGTGATTTATTACGGCGACGAGATTGGCATGGGGGACAACATCTATCTCGGTGATCGGAACGGCGTGCGCACGCCGATGCAGTGGAGTGCCGACCGAAACGCCGGCTTTTCTCGCGCCAACCCGCAAAAGCTCTTCCTGCCAATTGGCATCGAACCCGAATACCACTATGAGGCCGTTAACGTCGATGCCCAGCAGAACAATCCCAGTTCGCTGCTGTGGTGGATGAA
>CAZFLF010001069.1:0-3070 GCA_964519825.1 uncultured Pirellulaceae bacterium
CCGCGTTGCGTGGCATGATTGGTATTAATGTGACCGTGGAACGTGGTGATGCCGCTGCCGGAACCTTGCCGGATGGATGCCGCGGTCACCGCTGCGTCAAAGTCAACATTGTGCACGGAAAAGATCGCGAGATCGCCGAGCCGCGTCGTACCGCCAATCTCGCCACCAAATCGCCCGTCACCGTTCGCAAAGTTCAGTACCAAAAAATGAGATTGTCCGGCCTGACTGTCGATTGTCGCCTGCGGTGTGAACTCAAGATCGCCGCCTGGTCCAGGATTCAGCGAGACATCCGACTGTAAAACGGTTGGCCCGTTAACTCTTATGTCATTCCCAAAAGTCTCCAGCACGAAAGTCCCACCGCCAGCGTTGAACACCACCGAACCGAGTGTGTCGTCGGGCGTCGCGCCGCTGCCGAGATCCACGGCTCCGTCGGTCCGCACATGCGTCACTGGCCCCGCGCCCCCCACGGTCGCGATGTCCGCGCCGCCGAATACAACACCGCGCGCCGCGCGATCAATGATCAACGTATCAATCGGTTGCGTGGACCCAACATTGGCGTTAAAGAACACGCCACCGTCACCGGCATCGACGAACAAATCGTTGCGCTCCGTGTTGGTCACGGCAGCCGGCCCGTCGTGGCTGTCGATGGTCGTCGCACTTGTGAAGGTGACATCTCCCGCGCCGTCACCGGTATCGATCGCCAGATCGCTCTGCAAAAGAACCTGCCCATTCAGTCGCACGTTGTCGTCGGTGGTCGAGATCACGACATCGCCGGCGCCCCCGTTGAAAACGATTGCCTGTCCGCCGATCACGTTCGCTCCGGCGCCAACGTCGATTGGCTGGTCCGTGCGAATCACATTGACCGGTCCCGCCCCATCCGGCCCGGAAGATTCGAGATCGGCTCCGCCGAACACGACACCGCCAGTGGCGCGCGTCACGGTCAAGGAGCCGAGCAGGCGAACACCCCCCAAGTCTTCGTTGAATTCGATCCGCCCGCCGCCGGCATCCAACGTCAGGCTGCCGTGACGTATTGGGCCGCTATCAATGGGTGTGGCATTGGTGAACAGAATGTCCGCGCCGGAAGTTCCGGTAGAAATCGCGACGTCGGTTTGCAGCGTCACCGCGCCATTCATCCGCACGGTGTCGTCGGTGGTGGTAATCGTTTGTGGCGCGATCGCGCTGCCGCTGAGCACAATCCCGGCGCCGCCGATCACACTTGTTCCGACGCCCAAATTCAGTGTTCCATCGAGACGCACGATCTCGACCGGTCCCAGGCCGCCCGTACCCGGTACCTCATTCGTAGCTCCTCCCAGAAATACTCCGTCGCGCGCTTGATTCACGGTCAGCGAACCAAGCGGCGTCGTGCGACCGAGATCTTCCTGGAACGAAACGCTGCCGGCGACTGCGTCGATCGTCAACGAATGCGTTTCACCCGCGCGGCTATCCACCGGTGAGTCATTCGTGAACGTTACGTCGCCACCGGCGTTGATGCTCAAGTCCGTATCGAGAGTGACCGCACCATTCAGTCGCACGTCATCCGTTTGCGACGTGATCGTCAGGACCCCGGCCGAGCCCCCGTTGAACAGGATTCCAGTTCCAGCAATCTCATTGGCGCCGGCACCGATCTCAATCGTTCGACGGGCGACAACTTGCGTGACCGGACCAGCCCCGCCGCCGGCCGTATCCGCGGTTCCGAACGTGACGCCGCCGTCGGCTTGTGCAATGGTCAGTGATCCTAACGGCGTCGTCGCGCCGAGATTGTGATTGAAGGAGATCGAACCGGCGCCGGCGTTGAGCAGCAAATCGTTGTTTTCGCCGGTTTCGCTATCAATCGTTCCGCTGCGAAAACGGATGTCGCCGGGCCCCGCGGCAGTGCTGATCGACAAACCGCTGCGCAGCGTCACGGGGCCGTTCAGCGATACGGTGTCATTCGTTGTCGTTATGCGGAGTGTGTTTCCATTTCCGGCGTTAAAGACAATGCTCCCGACAATCACATTGGAGCCGGCCCCGATCGTGATTGGGTCAACCGAGTTGATTTGGCTGACCGGCCCCGTGTTGGCCGCAGTCTTGGTATCCGCCGCGCCAAACGTGACTCCACCGTCGGCCCGCGTCACGGTTAGCCCGCGCAGCGGCAAAGTGCCTCCCAGATCGGCATTGAAAAAGACGGCGCCGGAGCCCGCATCGAGTGTCAAGGCGTTCGCCAGATTCACTTGACTGTCCACTGAAGCTTCGGAAGTGAAGGTAATGTTCCCACCGCCGGTTGCGATGCGCACATCGGATTCCAGAACAGTCGGCCCATTGAGTCGGATCGTTCCGTCCAGCGTGATGGACATGCCGAGCGGGCCACCTCCCAGGACGATTCCCGCTCCGCCAATCACGTTGGCTCCAGCACCGATCTCGACCGAACCAGCTACACGCACTTCGGGGACGGTGCCGGTCTCACCGAAAACCACGCCGTTCCCAGCGTCGTCGATAGTCAATTTGCCGAGCCGTTGATCCCCCAGCGCTCCTGCTCCGATGCTGCCGTTGAATTTGACCTGACCGCTGGGGGCCGCCAGAGTCAATTCAAAGTGATTCCCCGGCGTACTGTCGATGGTACTGGCGAAGAGAATGCCGGTTGAACCCGTGTCCGTAATTGTCGAATCATTCGTCAGCGTTACTGGATCGTTGAAGAGGATTGTGTTGCCATGAGCGGTGACGTCGCCATTCAGTTCAGACCGTCCTGGCGAGTCGGTTTCGACCCGGCTCAGCGGCGAGATCGCACCCACGGCGGCGCCGAAACGGGTTAACCCACTCGCTTCGACAAGTAATCCCCCCGCGGTACTGGCGACTCCATCGTTGTCAAGAGTTCCCGCGAACGTGATATTGAGGCCGGACAGCCGGATATCATCGGACAGACGCACTGCCCCCCCGAATGTAACGTTTTGGCCAATTGTGCTCACATCGCCGCCCAGTTGAATTCGTGCGGCGTCGATTCGCACCGGACCTTGGTCGATGCGAGTGAGATCGGCGCGGAGATTGGCCTGTTCGATGCTGGCTTCGACCGCCAATCCTGTTGGTAGGGCGAGTG
>CAZFLF010001070.1:0-3061 GCA_964519825.1 uncultured Pirellulaceae bacterium
CAAGCTGCGGCCAAACATGAAGCTGGACGCGCGCGCTCCCACCAGCGGGCGTGCCGCAGATTCGGATCGTCGGCGTCAACTACGTGATTCTTGCCACGGCGCGTCGCCAGAACAATCCCGCCATTCTCAACCGACATGACCACCCAGAATTTATCAACACAGTAGGAGTATTCTTCTCCCAATGGCTCCGGTGCGACATCCTTGGCACGCGGCCCCGGCGAAGCACTGTGTTTGTGTTTGCGATAAATCACCCAGTCGCCGGGACGGTAACAATAACCGTCGATCATTCGATTCAACCTCCCCAGCCGGAACATCCGTTTTGAGCTGAAAGCCTCATCAACTTGTGGTCGCTCTCTAGATCTAAACAAAGAAACTCGAACCCATCGGAAAGCGGACCAAACCTTGCATCCACCGACGCACTCCCTGCAAACGGTGACTACCTGTTCCATTCTATCTTGCAGAATCGAACCAGGACTAGGCGAACTATAATAACTTTTACGGGATTTGCGAAGAAAAAAGACGAGTGGGACAGGCAACCTCCGGTGAATCTAGGGACGGCCGGCTTCGTCTCGTTCCAAACAATTCTCTTCGGCCGCCCCGGAGAGGATCTGTAAAAGGTGGGGGTAATCGGTGAGCCGTTTGCACGCCGATCGGTTCAGCTTGGGTGGTCTTTGACCAGCGCGGGAGTGGTCCGTCAGACCCGATTTGACCCGGGTCCGGAGAGGGGCTTTGACGCCATTTTTACCCGCTAGCAGACTAGATCGCGGTTTCGCTGGCCGGTGTCGCGGTCGAGCGGTCGGACTGGGTGGAAATCGCGGTCCGCGGCTTAGCCACCGGCAGCTTCAGAGTGAAGGCGGTACCTTTGCCAACCGTGCTTTCCACGCGAATCCGGCCTCGATGCGCCTCCATGACCTGTCGGCAACACGATAGTCCCAGGCCGGTTCCACCCTTTCCGGTCTCGTCCGGCCCTCGTTTCGTGGTAAAGAATGGATCGAAGATGCTCGGAAGCTTGTCGGCGGGAATGCCGCTTCCGGTGTCGCGCACGACCAGATCCACCATGTCTCCCACGGTATCGTGATCCAGTTTGATAGTCACCTGTCCTCCGCTGGACAACGCCTGTCGGGCATTGATCAGCAGATTCAGCAGCACTTGTTGGATCTGGTTGCCGTTGGCGATCACCAACGGAACCGGATTCAACTGCAGTTCGACTCGCACTCGGTACTTGTAGAACTCACGTTCCAACAGCACGAGTGTTTCGCGAACGATGGCGGCCAAGTCGGTCGGCTCAAATGAGTCTGACCGATTGCGGGCCATGCCGAGGACTGAGTTGGTGATCTTGGCCGCCCGCTCGCCTGCCGACAGGATCTTTTCGAAGGCCTTTTGCCGCGAAGGGTCGTCTTTATGGCGCAAGCCAAGTTTGGCGTAATTGATGATCGTCGTCAGAATATTGTTGAATTCATGCGTGGTGGTGCTAACCAACTCGCCTAGTGCTGTTAGTTTTTGAGCTTGCAGCAACTGTTGCTCAAGTATCTTGATTCGCCGCTGCAGGTCTGCGATGTCGTTGCCGCCTGGTGTCATGTTGTGCGGAGGTCATTCCCTGGGTGTACCGACCGGAAACTCGACCGGATGCTAACCTGTCAAAGAGTTTCCGATCGGTGCGTCCGCAGATTTCGGGTGATGGTGCATCTTGCCTGGGCGGAACTTTCCCGCCCGGAACCATTCGCTTGGCCTGCTTGCCGAATCCGGTTGGACTGCGTGTCTTTCCCGTTTGTAGCCTAAATGATTGTGTCCACGCCGGTTAAGGCCTTCATGGTATCGACGCAGGAAGCCGTCAAACTGTAGTCGCGCCCGCGATTATCCGCGGGCCAATTTGGAACGATGGATAACAACGACGACTCGGCAGCCAGGATGTGATCGATCCGCCGCAGCGAACACAACAGAGAAAAACGGCTAGCAGCAACGGCGTATCTAGTCGCGCAGTGTTTGGTTGCCGTGTTCAAGAACCGATGGGGCTTCAAGGCTGGCTAGGTTGTTGCTGCACGCGGAGCGTTGCCAAGAGAATCAGCGACACGAATGCCAGCCCTGCGCCAGTCCCAAACGCGGCGACCGCGCCAGCAAGCTCGTAGATTCCGCCAAACAACAAGCTGGCCGGTAATGCCCCGATACCGACGATCAAATTGAACCAGCCAAACGCCAGTCCCTTGTTTTCCCTTCCGACCAGGTTGGCAACGAGCGTCTTCTCGGCCGGCTCGGTGAGGGCGTAATAAACGGCATAGGCGAAAAACAGAGCCCAGGCGTGCCAAGCCGTTGTTGCGAACGCGAAGAGAAAATAGACCACGGCGTAAACCATCCACCCAATCATTAGCAGTGGACGGGGACCAACTCTGTCGACCAGTCGACCAGCCAACATGTTTCCAACACTCTTGGCGATATGAAACAAACACCACAAGAGGGGCAGATGAATCTGTGGCACGCCCATTTCGCCGGCGCGGACTAACAGAAACATGTCAGCCGAATTCCCCAACGTAAAGATCAATAAAGCGACCAAAAACAGGCGAAAGTCGCGACCAAACGGCTGCAGGGTCAGAGTCATCTTCGAAGCTTGTTTCGGTAGTGCCGGCGGTTCGCGAAGCCGCATTACGAGCACAATCACCGCGATTCCAGGAATGAGAGACAGTAAGAACAGCGTCCGCAGCTCATTCGGCCAAGCCCATAGGAACGCTGTTGCGAGCAGAGGTCCGAGTGCCGCGCCGAGATGGTCCATGCCACGATGAAAGCCAAATGCACGTCCGCGATTGGTTTCGTCGGTTACATCGGCAATCAGCGCATCGCGTGGCGACGTCCGTATCCCCTTGCCAATCCGATCGCCAATCCGCAATGCCAGCAACTGCCACGGCGCCACCACCAAACCGATAATTGGACGCGTAAGTACCGCGAGCGCATAACCACCCACAACCAGTCCTTTGCGACGTCCCGTTTGGTCGGTTCTGGCACCCGACCACAGTTTCACCAGGCTCGCGGTTGTTTCAGCCGCCCCTTCAATCACCCCCAGATAGAGTTT
>CAZFLF010001071.1:0-3061 GCA_964519825.1 uncultured Pirellulaceae bacterium
ACCGACACCCCCGCGGACGGATCAAGCGGGGTGAACCCGCGATTCCTACTGTGGGTCGATGGTGTTGGTGGCTTTTTAGTTTGTTTGGGCGATGAAGTCGTTTTGGGACAGGCGGCGCCGGGAAATCGAATCGACATCCCAATTCTCGGCGACTTGTCGCGAAAACATGCCAAGATCAGGCGGTCGGGTGAAGGCTATGTGATTGACCCGCTCCAGCCACTTGCGATGAACGGCAAAGTGATCAGTCGTTGTACGGCATTGTGCGACGGAGACGAACTCGAACTTGGTACTGGGGTGCGTTTTCGGTTTCGGCGGCCGCACGCGTTGAGTGCTTCGGCGCGACTGGAACCCATTAGCCGGCATCGTACACAACCCTACGCCGACGCCGTGTTGTTGATGGCCGAATCGTGCGTACTTGGACCAAAATGGACCAATCATGTTGTTTGTCGAGACTGGTCAGGTGACGTAGTGCTGTACCGCCGCGAGGGGGAGTTATACTGCCGTTCGCTGGCTCCGATCGAAATCGACGGCCGACTGTGCGACGGCCGAGGACAGCTGGAACCGAGCTCGCGTGTCATCGGCAGTGATTTCTCGATGTGCTTGGAGGAACTGGACAAATGCTCAAGGCAGCCGCTAGTGTAGAAGACGGCGGCACAATGACCCTGGCCGCCAAGCCTCAAATGCTGGGTAAATCCGCGACTGACGCGAACAGCTTCCACAAAGAAGATGGATCGGCTAGTTCGGAATCCTCAGGAAACAAGATGAAACAGGCCACTGCCATCACGAGATTCGCCTACGCGACCGGATCGCGACCACTGGACGGTTATACGATCAAGCGGGGGGTCGGCGCTGGTGGATTTGGCGAAGTTTATTTCGCGGTCAGCGACGCGGGCAAGGAAGTCGCCCTCAAGCGGATTCAACGCAATCTCGATATTGAGATTCGGGGCGTCAGCCAGTGCTTGAATCTCAAGCATCCGAACCTCGTGTCGATCTATGACATCCGCTATGACGACGAAGGCCAGGCCTGGGTCGTCATGGAATACGTGCGCGGCGAAAGTTTGAAGGACGTCATTGACCGTAATCCGAATGGGCTCCCCACCGCTGAGCTGCTGAGCTGGTTTCGCGGAATCGCGGCAGGAGTTGGCTGCTTGCACGACCACGGCATCGTGCATCGCGATCTGAAGCCCGGAAATATTTTCCTCGATGAAGGCGTCGTCAAGATCGGGGACTACGGTTTGTCCAAGTACATCTCCTGTAGCCGACGGAGCGGACAGACCGAAAGTGTCGGCACTTTCCATTACATGGCGCCTGAAATCGGCCGTGGAGTCTATGGAAAGGAGATCGATGTCTACGCATTGGGCATCATCTTTTACGAGTTGCTGACCGGTCGTGTGCCATTCGACGGTGAAAGCAGCCACGAAATTATCATGAAGCATCTGACGGCCCTCCCCGAGGTCGCATCGCTGCCGGAAAAGTTGCGGCCAGTCGTCGAGCGAGCGCTGTTCAAAGATCCTGTCAAACGCTATCGCCAGGTTGGCGAAATGCTTACCGCGGTGGAGGCCGCTTTTGGGGCCCCGCTGACGGCCCACACATTCGTCGCCCACAAGGTCGCCGCAGCAATGAATGCCAGCGCAAAATCTCCCGCGGGCGACGCGATGTACATTGGAGGAACTGAAGAGACGGATGGAATCTATTTTGGACCGGTCCAACAAGTCGCCACCGCTGCATCGGTACCGGAGACGCCCAAGATTGCCGCGACCGCCGACGAGCCCATTGCCGTAGCCGTTCGCGAAAACGTACAGAAGCTCGTCAGTTGGTGGAATAGTCCCGCATTGAATCGAACCGCCCGGATTGTGTTGGCGGTTATCTTCGTGTTCTTATTCTTTACCAATGCCGGCTGGATCATGCCGCTGGCGATTGTACTTGGAACAATCTATCTCGTTTATTTCGGCGTCCGCGCGATTATGTTGTCGATCGGCGAACCGACCGGGGCCGGAACTAACAAGGCCGCGCCACAGCCGCTGACGCAGACTCCTTTCGCGACGTATCCAGTTTCCGCGCCCGTGGCTCAATCCGCTCCCCTGGTCAGGCCGAAAGCGAACGGAACAAGGAAACGCCGCAAATGGCACGATATCGCTCGCGAGCAATTGGGGCGCAAAACGTCGGGCGAGCGATTGACCGAATTGACTGGCTCGATGTTGATGTCCGCATTTGTCGTCGGTGTGGTCAGTTTTCTGACGCTGATTATTACCGGTACCCCCATCGACAATTCCACGCAAACTTGGGCCAGCTACGCGTGGATTTCAATCATGAGCTTGCTGGGAACGTGGTCGCTGCTGATTCCGGCGAAGATGTGGGAGGGGAGTGAGGGAGACCATGTGCGACGCCGTTTTCTCAATCTGGTTCTCGGGCTCATGCTGGGCGTCTTCGGATTTGGCCTGACCGAGTTTCTCGGAGTGCGATTGACGGGGCAGGAACTCATCGACACACCGACCGCATGGACCCCGCCGAATGGTACCTTCTCTCCCGATGGGACTCCGCGATTGCCCGCTTTTCTGGCTTATTTTGGCGGCCTATTCCTGATGATGCGTTGGTGGTTGCAAGCTGACCCGCTGCGAGCTGGACGATTCAGTTTGTGGTCCACCATTGTCACAATGTTGGTCGCTTGCGTGTGGCAAGCGTTTTGGCCGTTTCCACAACCGTGGAGCCTGGCGGTTCCGGCCGCCATGTCCATCGCGTTGCAGCTTTCTTCAAGTTGGCTCACCGCCAATGACCGTAGTCAGATTCGCAAACTTGTGGAAGCCTGATGTTGGAATCGGGAAGCGATCCCGCGTTCGGTACGTATCTGGCTTCCGCGCAATGTTGTTTAGGATCAAGTTATGATGGAATTCACTTTAGTGTTCATCGCGGTTGTCGCCGTGATGTCGACGAATTGGGAGACCGTTTCTCGCTGGCGGATGGGAATCAGCGGATTCCTGAGCTGTGCGTTGGGCCTGCGTGTGATGGCCCTGGTCACCGCCACTTATCTAGTTCCGTACAGCGCGAACCATCTGTTAGCGGA
>CAZFLF010001072.1:0-3060 GCA_964519825.1 uncultured Pirellulaceae bacterium
GATTTCGATGACGCGGCCTTTGTCGGTCGCCACGTACGCCCGCAAACCGGCGACTGCGGGTTCCGTGAACGGCTCACCGAGCGGCAGCCGCCACAGCAGCTTCCCATCCAACGCTTTCACGCGCAACAGTTCGTGGCGTTGCGCGTCGACGATCAGCACATCGGCGTCGGGTTGAGCCGCGACACGCACAGGGTTCGCACGCGCGGTTGCTCCGACGTACCGGCTCCACAGGATCTGTCCGGTGCCGGCGTCGAGGGCATACACGGAATTACCGTACAGCAGTGTGGCAACTTGGTTTTGCAGCTTAGCATCGCCCGCGGTGCGAGTAGCGAGCACAACGCGGAATTCACTCTTGCGAGCCTCGTCAGTATTCTGGGGCGTCAAAATCTCTTGCTTGACCTTGACCAAAGTGCGCTCGAGCGCCGTGATTTTAGCGACCGCTTCATTCAAGCTGACGTTGTTCTTCAAGCCCGGATACTTCTTGAGCAAGTCGGTATAGGCCTGGTACCCCTTGATCGTGTCCGCAGCCTCGACCGCCGCGTTAATATTGGTGATTGTCAGCGCCAGTTCGTTGTCTTGCGCGATGCTCCGTTCGAGTTTCGCGATGTCTTCCTCGATCCGAGTAAGTTGCGGCTGGATCTTGGGCCGATCGGCGGCCTTGATCACACCGGGATTATTCAATAGCTCGCGCGCCTGACGCGCCTTTCCCACAAACTCTTCGGCGGATTTCGTGTCTTTAGCTTGCCCTGCCCGTTTAATAAATCCCTCGGCAATGAGTGGCAAGAATCCGGGAAACTCGTCGCGGGCGATGCTGGAGTCCGCTTCCACCTCGATCTTCGGCAGCAACTCGATCGCGGTCTTCAAACCCCGTTCGGGGTCAGTGACGTCACTTCGCAATCTCGTCAGGTAAATTCGCACCCGAGCTTTGCTGGCGTTGTCTCCCTTTTCACCAACCTTGGAAAGGTATTGTTCGTACCTGGCCCTTGCATCGCTATAGTTCCCGCCGTTGTAGGCCGCTTCGGCCCCCTCCCACATCTTGATGGCCGGCTCACTCATGTACCGAACTACCAGCACCCCTCCGATGAACAGCAGGACAAACAACAGCAAGAAACCGCCGAGCATCAGCTTGGTATCCCAGCGAGTTTCGCTCTTTTTGGTTCTCATGGCCGGCGAATCGACCCTTTGTGGACCTCCACCTGGCGCGAATGGATCGGGCGCATCCAACGGAGTCAGACCGCCCCCCAACATCTCGAGCCCGGGAGACTCCGACATTGCTGGCCCTAGCGCCATCAGGCTATGTCCGACCGGTGTCAGTCCCGCGCCAGCATCCTCGACCGGAGTCAGCGCGTCCGCCTCTTCCAGCATGACGACTTCTTCTGGCTTCGGTTTGGCTCCTTTGGCCGGTTTCGCGACGTCCACCGGCGGCGCGGGAGTTTCGTCGGCAGACTCTTCATCGTCGAATGGAGCCAACCCCAGAATGTCATCATCGGATTTTCTAGCTGCCTTTGCTTCCGCTTTGGTCTCGTCGACTAGAGTCGCTTCACCCACCAGTTTGGTGGCCTGGTATTTGGTGAGATATCCCTTTTCGACCAGGGCCTTGGCGATCGTCTCGGCCATGACCTTTCCTTTGCCGTCGACGACTTGCTTGCGCAATTCCGCCATTACGGCATCCTCCAGCAGGCCGTTCTTATCCAAAAGATCCAACAGTTTTTTGGCGGACATGCCGACTACCTCGTCACAATCATCCAATAAATCTCTGGGGATCGAATCGTCTTTCGCTGACTTGAACTTTCTACGCACGGGAAGCAAACCGTGATCGGATTGCTCCAGTCGTCCTCTTCAATCGATGCCAGTTCGCACGAGAATTCTCGATTATGCGTAACGTGGTTCCGTTCTTCCAGCAGCCGACACAGAAATTCCTCGCGATTCGCGTACCTTGGCGACGAATCGATTGCCTAGCCCATTCCACGGATGAAGAAAAGATCCGTGTCGGCGGATGAACTTGCTTTCCGTAGATGCGTCAGTGAATCCAATCGGGACGGGGTCGGGAGTCTTTTTCGGGCGGCCCAAAACAACTCCAATCACACAATCGACTTGACGCGGCCTGAAAAAGACTCCTGACGCCGTTGGCATCAGTTCTCCATGACTTCCGCTTCGCGAGTCTTGGCCAGATCGTTGACAATATTCTCGTACTTCTTCGTCAATTCCTGAATATCTTCCTTGGCCTTCTCACACAGGTCCTCCGTGAGCACCTTGTCTTTCTCGGCTTGTTCGGCGGCCTTGTTCGCATCCCGGCGCACGTTGCGAATGGAAATCTTGGCCTCCTCCGCCAACTCCTTGATCCGCGACACCATTTTCTTACGTACCTCAGTGGAGAGCGGAGGAATGTTGATGCGAATCAAGCGGCCATCGCTTTGGGGATTGAAGCCGAGATCGCTGGCGATGATCGACCGTTCAATATCTTTGATCGTGCCCGGATCGTAAGGACGGATCACAATTTGTGTCGGCTCGGGTGCGCCAACCGACGCGAGTTGTTTCATCGGTACCTGCGAACCATACGCCTCGACGCGGAGCGAATCGACCAGTCCCGGATTGGCACGACCGGTCCGAATGCCCCCCAAATTAGTCTTGAGCATCGTGATCGCCTTCTCCATGCGATCGTCCGCATCTAACAGAATGTCATCCGCCGACATAAGTCCATCCATTGAAAAACGGTGGCAAACTACAGGGCTTTACTCATCTTAAGCGTGCCGGAATCCTCTCGCCAGAGCGGCACCGTTATACCGCGACACTGTTATACCGCGAACCGCATTCACCGGGACGATTGAGTCGAAAGGTGCCGTCGCAGCCACAACAGGCTTTGCACAAAAAATCACTTTGTGGCGTTGCGCTGTGAGCGACAGGGCGCTAGCCCTCGGTTTTTCGCGCGAAACCGGCGGCTAGCGCCGTGCCGCTCACATTTTTTGTGCAAAGCAGCCGCAACATCGCGCAGGCGGACTCACCACCAGTGCCGCCGTCAGGTCAAAATCACCGCTCCGTCCATTTCCAACCACAGGGGAT
>CAZFLF010001073.1:0-3054 GCA_964519825.1 uncultured Pirellulaceae bacterium
GCTTGATTCCTGCGCCAGCGACGCAGGCTGTGTAGCAATAGGGCCAGTGATCGCGGCCATCGTCAGTATTGCTGTTTCCCGAGGTGCTCACCCCGCGTTGCGGGCTTCGTCCAAACTCGCCGATCGCCACGACCAGCGTTTCATCCAGCAAACCACGATCGTCCAAATCAGAAATAAGCGCCGACAAACCGGCGTCCAGCAGGGGAGCGGACTGTTTGCGCATCCGATCGGACAAACCAGTATGCACGTCCCACGAGTGATTGTCGGAGTTTGCGACCTTGGGCCAGATCACTTCCACGACGCGGGTACCAGCTTCGACCAAGCGGCGAGCGAGCAAACAACACTGACCGAAAGTATTACGGCCGTACCGATCGCGCATCGCGTCAGTCTCTTTCTTCAAGTCAAACGCATCGCGTGCCCGTCCGGAACTGATCAGGTTTAATGCGGTTTGGTAGTACGTATTCAGATCGTACTTCTTGACTGCCTTTTCGACCTCGGGCATTTGGGCGCTGACCAAATCACGGAGTCGGGCTCGTCGTTCCAATCGCGGCAAGGAGATTTCGTCGCGGAGCTTCAAATCGTCGACGTTGATCCGCGACATTTTGTCGAGATCCATATCGTCGCCGGCAGGGAACAGGTAGTACGGATCAAAGGCTCGTCCCAAGAATCCAGCCGTGCCGGCTTTGTTGACGACGTTGCTTTCCTGCAAGGGTCGCGGCATCATCACGAACGGCAGCATCGGAACTTGGGGCGGCTTCAGCCGAATGACCTGCGAGCCAAACGTCGGGAAATCCTTGGGCGTCGGCGGCTCAAGTTGTCCGGACGGACTGACTTTATCCGCAGTGTATCCAGTGTGAATTTGATAGATCGCCGCCGTATGGTTAAACAATCCGACGGGCGTGTAACTCATCGAACGAATGAACGAGAGTTTGTCAGTCACCTGAGCCAACTGGGGCAACAACTCAGTCACTTCCATCCCGGGGACTTTGGAGTTGATCCGCTTGAAGACACTTTTTACGTTGTCGGGAACGTTGTCCTTGGGATCCCACAACTCCAGGTGACTTGGCCCACCTTGCAGATAAACGAAGATTACGCTCTTCGCTTTGTTCCAACCCGGACCACCCAATTCTGGAGCGGCCGCGGCGTGCGCCTGCGCTTCCAACATTTGGCCCAGGGTCATTCCCAACATCCCGGCCCCTCCGACCCGCAGGATATCCCGACGAGTGACTCCCAAATGACCGTCGCACAGATCTTTACCGGGTTGGCCAGCGATACGCCACATGGTTGTTGCTCCAGGCAGGAAAAGCATTTAGGTGGGATTGACTGGATGACAGTATAGAGTCTTTGCGCGAAGCGTGTCAATTCGCTGGCGCTGCCGCTTAGAATCCAGTCCCTCGTCATTTCATCGGGCAAACGGACCAGGTATCTCTATATCCATCCTCACGATTCGACGAGACGCAGGGGGGATGCTGGCAGATTCTCGCGCCATGCTGGCGCGTCCATTTCGCCTGTGCGCTGTTCCGATCGTTTGGTATAGTCCCGCCGCTTTTCTGCTGGTAAGTCCGACGATCCCGCTCGTCGGGCCCCGACTAATTTCTTCTCATCAGGTCTCAGACTTGGATAACGCCATGCTCTCCGTTCGTCTGCATATTCATTCCGGTCTGTTCACGTTGGCATTAATTTGCGTGACCAATGCGGGTTGTGCGGAGGGTCCCTTCGGCGGATTCGCCGCCGTAAACCCATATATTCAGCACCAGTGGGCGCAAGATGAAAAGTTTGGGCCAACGTTTCATCGACGGCTAGCCGATTTGCGTGGGTTGCAGTCAGGCGCGGCGCGGCTTGATCCGCAAAAAAAGGAAGAGATCGCAGCTGATTTGACTCGATTGTTCGCAGCCGAAGCCAACCCCGTGCTGCGCGCCGAGATGGCGGCAATCCTGGGAGAAATCGGAACTCCATCGACTGTGCCGGCATTGCGAGCGGCCAGCGGAGACGCCGATAAAGATGTGCGAATCGCGGCCTGTCATGCCTGGGCAAAACTCGGTGTCAAAGAGGCGCTCCCCGCGCTAACCGAGTTGATGGAACGAGAAACCGACGTCGATGTGCGATTGGCGGCGATTGCCGAATTGGGACGCTTTCAGGACCCGGCGGCGGTCGCGGTACTCGGCAAGGCGTTGGACGACAATGATCCCGCGATTCAACACCTGGCCGTGCAGTCTCTCAAGACGTCAACCGGACGCGACTTTGGCGGTAGCGTTCCCGCCTGGCGGGAATTCGTCCAGGGGCGCCAACCCCAACTGCCGCCAGCCCCCTCACTCGTCGAACGGCTGACAAGCTGGTTTTGACGGTCGAGTGTCGAGGGTCCAGAGTCGAGGGCCAGAAAGAGTCGACGGTCCACGGCCAGAATGAACCACTGTTCTGCCCTCGGCCCTTCACCGCGTTGAGCACCCGCAGCAATTGCCTTATACTTCCGCGTTTCGACGCACAACGACGACGGTCGCTTACGGACGGTCTATGAGCAAATACAACCAGACTCACCTTCGACAACTTGAAGCCGAGAGCATCCACATCATTCGCGAAGTCGTCGCTGAGTTTGAAAATCCGGTAATGCTGTACTCCATCGGCAAAGACTCTTCCGTCATGGTCCGGCTGGCGGAGAAAGCGTTTTACCCGTCGAAACCGCCATTTCCGCTGATGCACGTCGACACGACCTGGAAATTCCGCGACATGTACGACCTGCGCGACAATTATGTCGCCAAGGAGCTGGGTTTTAAATTGATCGTCCATGTCAACGAAGAAGGGGTCCAGGCCGGTATTGGCCCCATCACTCACGGCAGCAAAGTCCATACCGACGTGATGAAGACCGAGTCGCTGAAACAGGCGCTCAATAAACACAAGTTCGATGCGGCGTTTGGCGGAGCCCGTCGCGACGAAGAAAAGTCCCGGGCAAAGGAACGTGTCTTCTCATTCCGCGATCAATTCCATCGCTGGGATCCCAAGAATCAACGGCCGGAACTGTGGAATCTGTACAACGCCAGGGTCCACAAAGGAGAGAGC
>CAZFLF010001074.1:0-3054 GCA_964519825.1 uncultured Pirellulaceae bacterium
AACCGACGATTCAACGAGCGCGTACGAGCGCGTCGTCGAACGATTGCTTGGCTCGCCGCAATATGGCGAACGCTGGGGCCGGCATTGGATGGATGTTTGGCGTTATGCCGATTGGTACGGCCGCCGCCATGTGCCGGACGTGTGGAACAGTGCTCCGCAAATCTGGCGCTGGCGTGATTGGATCGTGCGGTCGCTGAATCAGGACAAGGGTTATGACCGCATGCTTGCGGAGATGTTGGCCGCAGACGAAATCGTGCCCGAAGACGACGACGCCGTGGTCGCGACCGGGTACCTCATCCGCAACTGGTACGCGCTGAATCCCAACGACTGGATGCGGCAAAACGTCGAACATACGGCCAAAGCATTTCTCGGCCTGACCTTCAACTGTGCCCACTGCCACGATCACAAGTACGACCCGATCACGCAGCAGGATTACTTTGGACTGCGTGCGTTCTTCGAGCCAATTGGGATTCGCCAGGACCGGGTTGCCGGTGAGGCCGACCCAGGGCCATTTCAGGAATACAGTTACAGCGTGCTCCGTAAGATTGTCCGGCAGGGGGCGGTTCGTATTTACGACAAGACGCCCGATGCTCCGACCTGGTTTTACTCTAGTGGTGACGAACGCAATCGCCTGACAGAAAAGGGGAAGATTCCGCCGACAGTCCCGGCGGTTCTGGGAGGGGAGTTGAGCATCCGTCCGGTCGATCTCTCGGCACGCGCATATTATCCCGGATTGCGGCCGGCGATCCAGGAAACCGCGCTCAGTGAACGACGCACAGCGGTCCAACTGGCCGCAGCGGGACTCGAGGCCGCACGAAGTACCGCGAACGAAAAACTGCCCAAGTTGTGCGAACAATTGGCGCGAGATTTCGAAGATTATCCGGCGCGACGTGCGGCGGAATGGGAGGAATTCAAGGTCCTCGCCGCGGAAGCAAAGTTGGCCGCGGACCAGGCGGAGCTGGCGAGTGCCGAATCGCGAATCGCCGCCGATCGGGCCAAGTACAACGAAGCTGCCGGCGCTGACCCCCAAGTGCTCGCAATCGCGGCCCACCATGCGGAGTCCCAAGCAGCAGTCAAGCAAGCCGAGGCAGCGTATATCGCTGGAGAATTGCAGCTTGCTGCCGCGGAGGCGAAACCCACATCTGATGCCGAACGCCCCAAGGAAGTCGTGTCGGCCAACAAACGAATTGCAGATGCCCTGGCCGAACTCTCCAAAGCGCGAACGGCGCAGAGTGACTCGACGAAGGCCACCGAATACACCGCATTCAGTCCGGTTTTTCCGCCACGGAGCACGGGTCGGCGACGAGCGTTGGCTGAATGGTTGGGCAGCCGGCAGAATCCGCTGACGGCTCGCGTCGCCATCAATCATATTTGGATGCGGCATTTTCACGCGCCACTGGTTAGCAGCGTCTTCGACTTCGGCCGCAATGGGTCGCCACCGTCCCATCCCGAATTATTGGATTGGCTCGCCGTCGAATTCATGGAATCGGGTTGGAGCATGGCACACATTCATCGCTTGATTGTGACGAGTGAAACGTATCGGATGGTTTCTTCACATACGGATGCCGCCGAAAATGTGCGTCGCGATCCAGAGAATAAATTCCTGTGGCGACAAAACGTTGGACGCATGGAAGCAGAACTGGTGCGTGACAGCCTTCTGGCGTCCCAGGATCAACTGAATCTGGCGATCGGCGGCCAAGAACTGGAGAACACAGAGGCGCTGACCACGAATCGCCGCAGCTTGTACTACAGTTGTCAGCCGGAACTGGATGGAAAGAGCGAATTCGGGGCACTGTTCGACGCGCCGGATGCATTTGACTGTTATCGGCGTTCGCGCAGCGTAATCCCGCAGCAAGCGCTGGCACTGTCCAATAGCACACTGGCCCACAATGCGAGCTCCGCGGTGGCGGAACGAATCTGGTCGTCACTGACTTCGGAGCAACGAATCGAGCCAGCACCATTTGTGGCGGCCGCGTTTGAGCGAGTCTTATCCCGCAGCCCTTTGCCGCACGAGACCGCAGCGTGCGCCGAGTTCTTGGCAATGCAAAACAAGAAGCACAACAAGGCGCCGTCGGACGACGCGACGGCCCGTGCGAGTCTTGTCCGAGCGCTGTTAAATCACAATGATTTTGTCACGATTCGTTGAATTTCGGAGTTTTTCCCGGTGAAGAAAGTCGCGTCAGCAGTTGATCGATTCCCGTGTTGTGCCGGTCACACGCGCCGGACGTTTCTTGCCGACCTGGGGCTGGGCTTCACGGGACTGGCTTTGGGCGCGATGCTGCATGATGACGGGCGAGTGCGGGGCGAGGAACTATCTCTACCGGATGGTCGCCCCCATTTCGCTCCGCGAGCTAAATCGGTGATCTGGGTGTTTTTGTCTGGGGGATACAGCCATGTGGAAACGTTCGACCCGAAACCGGCGTTGAACGATCATGCCGGCAAAACTTTTGACAAGACGCCGTTTGAGAACCCCGTATTGTCGCCGCTGCATAAAAAGCGTTTCCGATCGGTGCCGGCTGAAGAGATCAATGTCCGTGACGTTTACCCGATCATCTACCCGATGCAGGTCGCCTGGCAGAAACGGGGCGAATCGGGAATCGAGGTGACCGATTGGTGGCCCCATCTTGCACAATGCGTCGACGACATCTGTTTCGTGCGCAACATGTGGACGACCGACAACGACCATGCGGCTGAGAACCAGATGCATACGGGTCGGCATCGGCTGGACGAGCCGCAACCGAGCATCGGTGCCTGGGCTCATTATGGACTGGGGACATTAAACGAGGACTTGCCGAAGTTTGCCGTGCTCGGCGGTCCAACCAGATCCGACACTCGGCTCTCCATTGATTCGTATTACCTTGGACCGCAGTATTCGGGCGTACCACTCGGACTCGATCCAAAGAATCCATTGCCATTTGGCCAGCGTGACCCGCGGCAAACAGTGGAGGAACAGCGCGATGAATTCGAGTTGGTGGGAAAACTGAATGAATTGACTGCGATCGAGTACCCCGAGGACCAGGAGTTACGAGCGCGAATACGCGCGTACGAATTAGC
>CAZFLF010001075.1:0-3052 GCA_964519825.1 uncultured Pirellulaceae bacterium
GCGCAAGGCATTGACGAGCCCGCCACCCATTAAACCGCCCAAACCAAGGCGCAAACAGTTACGGCGAGTCATCCCCGAGCAATTGCGGGAAAAATCCATGCGCTGTGCCTCCTACCCAATTCTCATGTCGGCAAACACGAATCAGCAAATGTAGATGCGTTATCAAATCTAACCAGTTTCGCATCACGCTGGCAAGGCTGGCGGGCCAGGGTCGCGAGTTTCCGCGCACTGGATGCTTTCCTGCAAGCTATCACAAACCATCGCGTTCCGCGCGATTCCGACCTTGCCGGAATCTGCGCCGCGAGTTACAAGCCGCCAGACTGTGGGTCGGATCCCAGGATGAAGTACGGGGTATGAAGTACGGAGTACGGGGTACGGGCTAGCGCGGCACGGCCGCAGTCAAGGAATGACTAATGACTAAGGACTAATGACTAAGGAATGTCGAATGAATAATGTCGAAACTGTGCACTTCCTCTTGGTCATTGGTCATTGGGATTTGGTCATTCGTTAGTCATTAGTCCTTAGGAATTAGTCATTGCACAAGAGGAGCTTTCGATGTCGAAGCCAACTCGAATCATCGTATTGGGCAGTTCGTGCGGGCTATTCGGGTTGCTGCTCGCGGTGACCTTGGTGTTTGCTCAGCAGTCCGATCAGTCGAATGCTCAGGTGGCTAATCTTCAGGAGCAACTTGAGAAAGGGCTCAAGGCGCGCCGACCAATTGAGTTTCTGTTCGTCGCGCGCGTTGTGCAGCTCGTCAATCAAGGTAGGCTGACTCGCGAGGTGGTCCAAGGCACATTCAGCTTCGTGAGAAAGAAGTATCGCGACAAAAAGTATCTGGTTCCGATCTTCGAGCAGGCATTGCGGAAGCGGGTCACTGACGATGGCAACACGGCATTGGACAACGTGCCGAGTACCCTGACGCTGGACGAGTAGGCTGGAATTGGTAGGTTGGCCTTCCGAGGCCGACCATGAACTCGACGGCCTTGGAAGGGCCATCGTACGTGTCAATTTAGGTTTGGCAGACCACTACGTTGGCAGGTTTGTGACGAGTCCGGATAGGAACCGAGCCAAGCGGTCTGACGCTTTCAGAGCATCTTCGTTGAATCGCCACAGATCCTTGGCTACGGACGGGCGGCGCCAGACGGAACCTGCAGCGGCACCGAGCTTCGCAGCCGCGGTCTTTTGATGGAGCAACCGTTCCACATCTTCCGGAAGCTCGTCATCGACCGTTTCGGTCATGATCCGCACCGACAGGAAGCGCACCTTGGCTTGCCGGCAGGCTTCGGCGACACCCCAGGTCTCCAGATCACAAGCCCGCGCGTCGTGGGTTAAGGCGAGTTGACGGCGATCGGCGGAAGCACGGACCAAATGATCGATCGTCAAGAGCCGTCCCACGTGCAACGCGGGATTGTTTTGCAGCGATCGAGCGTCGAGATGCAGATCGATTGGGATTCGTTCCCCAGCGGCATCGGTGACTTCGTTCGCCATGAGCACATGACCACGCTTTAGCTCGAGTCCCAGCGCACTCGCGAATCCGGCGCAAATCAGCCAGCGAGGATGATGCAGTCGTATCGCCTCGAGCGCCGCGGTCGCCGTCGCCAGTTGTCCGAAACCCGACTCGACGACCGCCACTCGCTGCGAGTCGAGATTCCCCGCATGTTCGACCTGCGAAGCGCAGTGCATCGTAACGCGGTCGCGCATCAAATCGATCGTCCCACCTGCCTCGACAGACGAAGCAAACAGTATGGCAATTTCGCAGGGGGGTTGCGGTTCGCGCGCAGCAGCATTCGCAGGCTGCTCCAATGAATCGCGCACCGCATTCATGACGTGTCCTTTGGCCTGTTCGCGCAGCCAATTCGTCACCAGCATTTTCAGCATCATCGAACAACAGCCCCGTTCTTGGCTGGAGGAAGCGGGTCCTCGGACCCAACGACTGCGAAAACCTCCAAGATTTCCCGATTCTCCGCAATCGGAACTGGACGCAGCAATCCTTGCTCAGCTACGAGCTCGTTGTAAAACAGCTCTCGCGTCGGGTAGTCACTATAACCGTAATTCCCCGGCTCACGGTAGCGTTTGAGTTCGTACCAGGAGACAAAGATGTGTGAAATCCGGAGCTCGCGAAGCACTCGCACTCGTTCCTCGCGCGAACGACCCCGCAACAGCGTCTCGAGCACGCAATCGTCGAAGCAAATGTTGTACAGAATCGGCATTTCCAAATCGAATACCTGAGCTTCGCCGACCAACAGCACGCGGTAGCCGGGGGCAACGTGTTCGTTCAGCCAACGGTGGCCATTGTTCATGCGTGTGAGTGGCTGCGACTCCGATCGCGGAAGATCTGTCCGCAAATCGGACAAGGCGATCAGAAATCGATTGTCGGCTGCATACGGAGATGCGATTTGCAGAAAGCTATACAAACAGCACCAACCGCCGAGCAGTGCTGCGGCGCGGCGCCAGCGGGAATCGTCCGTCCAGGTCGCGCCAATTCCCGCTCCCACTGCCGCCAGCGGCAACATCGGCACGAGAAACCGATCGACCCGATGCGTCAGCAGCCACCAGTTCACCACCGCAATCGCCACGAGCCCATAGGAAATGGCGAGTAGCCAGCGCGACCGTGGCGAGCGCCAAGTCCAGAACGCGGCAATCGCCAACGGCAGCAGCCACGGACCGTGATGGTCACTCCGGATGGCCAGCAACCCGGCCGAGTCCCCCAGCTGTGACGCGGAGAATCGGTTTCCGTTCGCGTCGCGTTGAGGCCCATGAGCCTTGGTCCATCGGGCGTTCTTATCGGCGTTCCATGACTGGCCATCAAATACCGAATACAGCAGCGGATACGTCGGATTTCCGCTCTGCACCCAGTTCTTTCCAAACCACAGACCGCATCCGGCGACCACGGCCAGTCCGAAGATGGTGGCCCCCTTCCAGTCGACGCGCCGATGCGGCAGCAATGTCACGAGCAGGCCAAGCGGCACGACAAGAAACAACAGGGGAGGATATTTACAGGCCACTGCTCCACCCGCCAAGAATCCAGCCACGGCCAACAACGACCCGCGAT
>CAZFLF010001076.1:0-3044 GCA_964519825.1 uncultured Pirellulaceae bacterium
GCGTTCGCTCTCCAAGGATTCCATTTGACGCCCCGCCTGGTCGAACCATACCAAGGTAGACGGTAAATCGATAAACGCGATGCCGTTTTCACAAGCGACCTGCATCGCGGCCGGTGGCCGAAAGGCGATCGCTTCTGGCCAGCGTACCGGCATATACCGCCCGCAACTGATCTGCGCCAGAACACCGGCGTGCGGGGCAGTCGCTGGCGAAAAATCAAGGCTCAGCATCTGGTAGTCCAGTTGCTCGACGTTCGGCGTCAATCGATGTTCGACTCCCACCACCGACGTCGGCTCAGAACCGACGACGTACCGGCACCAGTCGACCAGTTCCATCAGGTCGCGCAATCCGCTCGCCTGATTGGGGCCGCAGCGATAATCGCCCGCCGCCGTCGTCGGCAAGGGAACTCGCGAATGACAGAACAGCAGTCGGGGCTGGCCAAGCCGCGTAGCGATCAATTCTTTCAACCGCAGGGTGGCCGGGGCATGCCGGCGCGGGAGTTCGGCCATGAAGGCGATACCCGCCCGTTCCACGCGCTCTTTGACTTCGCGGGCGAGATGCGGCGGAATGTCCAGAGATGCGGAACAATACACAGCCTTGCCGGCGTCACACGCGGCGAATAATGGCAACGGGCCGTAGAATCCCGACCCCAGGACCAGGATGGCGTCTAAATCTGGCCGCGCGGCCAGAGTTCGAAACCCGTCGACTGCGGTGGCGCGAAACTCATGTGCGATTTGCTCCGCGCGCTGACCCACTTCGGCACACACCGCCCGTACCTCAAAGCGATCGGCAAGTGCCCGCAGCGCAGGTCGGTGCCGATTCTCCCAAACGTCACTCGTGCCAACGATTCCAACTCGAAGCTTCATGCGGAATGAGAGGAACTCACAAGAGGTGCGAAACGGCCCAGCCGAGATACCCGCGGGCGCCGGTCGCCGCGTTTTCCTCCGCTCGAGTAACCGGTAAAGACGGCCACCCAGCGCAGCCAATCGGGCGGGATTATATGACGCAAACGGTCGGAACAGAAGGATTGTACCACTTGAATTTGAATAAATCGCTCCGCGCGACCTGTCCGCCATGCAGCGGCCGAATGGCGCCCAATGCCGCTTACTTTGGTGCTGGATTAGTGAGCGGAACGGCGCTAGCCGCCGGTATTTCGCATGGAAAATCGTCATACGACAGCGGTGGCTAGCGCCATTCCGCTCAGTAAGTGCCATTGGACGGTCGCCGGTTGTTCCCAAGTGTTGTTTGACTATACTCTCCGGCTCTTTGAGTTAAAGGCTGGAAGTACAACGGTGTGAATTGGTGACGGCCCAAAATATTCCTTCCACTACGACTGCGGATGGCACTGCCGACGAATGAATGCCGGCGGAAAATACAACGTTGTTGAGTTCGCGTGAACGTTTCGGTAATCATTCCCGCGTTCAATGAGGCAGCGCTGATCGGCGAAAGTGTGCGGTGCGCTTGGGAAGCAGGCGCGAATGAAGTCCTGGTGGCGGATGGCGGCAGCACGGACGAGACCGCGAAAATTGCGCAGACGCTGGATTGCCGCTGCCTGGTTTCGGAGCGCGGGCGAGCAATCCAGCAGAATTCGGCTGCTGCCCGAGCATCCGGAGACGTGCTCCTCTTCCTTCACGCCGACAATTGGCTAGCGGCCGGCGCGATCGGCCAGATCCGGACTGCCTTGGCTGGTTCGCGTGTGACGCACGGCGCTTTTCGCCAGCAAATCGAAGCGCGAGGCATCGGTTATCGGGCACTGGAATGGGGCAACGCACAGCGGGTCCACTGGTTGGGGCTTCCCTATGGCGACCAAGGAATTTTCATGAGGCGAGAGGTTTTCGTGGAATCCACCGGTTTCCCCGAAGTGCGGCTCATGGAAGACCTGTTGCTTGCCAAACAGTTGCGGCGGAGATCGTGGCCGGTTTTGTTGGCGGGTCCGCTGCATGTCCATGCGCGCCGCTGGCAACAACACGGGATCCTCCGGCAGACGTTCCGCAACTGGAGCCTCCTGACCGCGTACAAACTCGGGGTTTCACCAAATCGATTGGCGGAGTTTTACCTGCGGCACGACCTGAACCGACGCGACTCAGGTCTTTGGACGACGGACGCGAGCAATCGCGAAGATAACTCCGGCGACGATTAAATCCGCCGCCAGCATGACGCAACGATGTACGATCGCGGACAACACCGCCGCGGTAGCTCCAAATTGCGGTTCCACCAACGTGATCACCACAAATTCCCGCGGGCCGAATCCGGCAGGCAATCCAGAAACGAATCCAGCCACCGTCGACAGCGCCACGCACGCAATCAGGATTGGCAAATCGTGGGGCAGACGCGTGGCGGTGTCGAATTCGGGCAGGGCCTTCAGTACCGCCCACAAGCTGAGGCCCATGGCTACCCAACCTACCGCAATCGCGAGCCACCCCGGCCATAAGATGTGCCAGTTAAGTCCGGCCAAAGATTGATCGATTTCCGGATGGAGTCGGTGTAGTTTCGTCCATTTCACAACTCGCAGGAACACTGGCGGCAGCGTCGGAGCGCCGATGCCGGCGGACGCCACAACCGCGAACGCGAGCAATCGCCAATCGGTGGCCACCGAAAACGCCAACATCACGGCCCCGAGCATTGCTCCGACCGACATCATGGTCAGCGTCTCGACGAAGATACTGGTGACGGTCAAGGTGCGATTCACCCGATGCTCGCGCACCAGCGCGGTCCGCAACACAAGCACCATGATTTTACCAGGGACATACTTGCCGAGTTGGCTGACGAAGTACGCCCCGATCGCGTCCCACATAGGTACCCGTTGCTGGAGGGCGGACATTACGCGGTGCCAGAACAAGCAGCACGGGAACATGCCAGCCTGGTAAAATACGCCCGCCAGGGTCAGCCAGCGATAATCGACATTCCACACGGACACTCCTTCGGCCAAGAGTTTCCCGCGGGCCTCCACGATCGTGCCCCACATTCCCCACGTAACCAAGCCCAAGATCGCCCCCTGCAACGCGAACTTTCCCCAGCGGATAAGGGGGCGCGGGGAGCGGCCTGC
>CAZFLF010001077.1:0-3043 GCA_964519825.1 uncultured Pirellulaceae bacterium
GTGCATAACAATGGTAAACGCCGACAACCGTTTCATCGAACACTTCCCGACGTGAACAGCCCGGCATGGTTGGGTACTCCTGCCGTCTGAAGAATGCCGCTGCGGCTCAATGCGTGGTCTTCCGAGCACAGCCGCTGCACAGGGCGGATTAGTGTACCCATGTACCTCACTCTATTCAAGGGGGTCTATCCGCAATGCCAGAAAATCGAACACGCCAAAGACTTTCGCTCCAATGACCGGCGCCACCAAACTCGTATCACTGTCCGACCCTGGAATTTACCCGTATAACCAGTCCCGAGAGCCAGACTGTCTGGTTCATGGTTTTTCAAAACACGTTCTTAGGCGGCAATACCAGAGACAAACTGGTCACCCTCACTCCTTGTTCACCAGCGTGAACTCTTGAAATTCAGCGATGAGCGGCTTAGCGGAGTTGTTGAGCGCCGCGATCCCGATCTTGGTGGCCGGTGGCAGATCAATCACTTGAGAGCGAAAGGTCGTCCAGCTTTGGCCGCCGTCTTGGGTCACCGACGCGCGCAGCCGATTGCCACTGCGCTCAAGGCGCAAACGAGCTTCCGCATTCGGCAGGGCTTTCGAGGTGTGAAAGGCTTGCGCGCCGTCCTTGACGACGAGGAATTCGCACGTGTATTGGATCTGGTCACCCTGGACGTTGCCCACCCGGTCCAGACGAGCGAAATTCAACTCGTCTTGCCAGACAAGCATGCTGGCGACGCCCGAAGGCGGCGTTGTCATGGCGGTGTCTGTCGCCGGTCCTTCCCAACGCATGGGGCCGAGTAGAGTGACCTCGGCCATGAAATTGCCGGTTACCTCCTGCAAGATGCGCGGCACATTCCGATTTTCGACCTCCGTCGATGACTCGGGCGGCGCTCCATCCGTGCCGGACTTCAAGCGACCCGAAACTACGTTGAGCTTCACCGAGAGTGTGTTGCCTTCGACCGTTGCCGCGCCATCGCCTTGGGCGGCCGTCAGCGTGCCCCAGGGCGTCGCTGATTCGCGCAACGCGGGGGGCCGGACGACTCCATCCACGCGAACTGTGGGTGCCTCGACCCTTGTCTTCCAGGCTGCGGCTCGTTCTTCACTCTGCTCGACTCTGTCACCACTGGCATACATCTCGGCCAACCGTTCAGCGGCGCCTGAATGTCCCTTGAGTGCCGCGATTTCGTACCAACTGACGGCGTCGGCAGCACCCGCTTGCAGGCCGTTGTCTTTGCGAGATAGAAGCTCGGCCAGGCGGAACATCGCCTCGCGATGGCCTAGACCGGCGGATCGTTGAAAACCTTGCACCGCGGCGATCAGGTCTTGTGGGACGCCAGTTCCCGTTTCACGATAGTCCGCCAATTGAAACAGCGATTCTGGATCGTTTTGCGCGGCACCGCGGGTGAAATAAGCAACCGCCATCGCGTCATTTTTTTCGTAACCTCGGCCTTCCTTGAAACTAATTCCGACTTGGGCCATCGATGGGCCGTCCCCCAGTCCGGCGGCGAGCTGATACCACCGCAGGCCTTCGTTAAGTTGGGCTTTGGTCCCCCATCCTTCTATTAACATCTCGGCGCACAGCCGCATGCCGCGAATGTCGCCACGCTCCGCACTTTGTTTCCGGAGCTCAAATGCCCGCCTGACATCCTGTGGAACTCCGTAGCCCCGATCGTGGAAATCGGCCAAGAGCAATAACGCTGAAGGCTCTAACGTATCAGCTGCCTTCGTGCACCAGGCAATCGCCTCCGCTTGTTTTGCGGGGTCCGCGGAGTCTGCCGCAAGAAGCTCGGCCAACCGCACCATCGCAAGCGTGTCGCCAAGTTCGCTGGCTCGGAGCAGCCAGCGATGGGCCTCGTCAAAACCGGGCTGGCTCGATTCGTTGGTCAGGGCCCATTCCGCCAGCCAACGCATGGCGCGCCAATTGTCAGCCGCCGCCGCCGACTCCATGCATTCCTTGGCTTTGGAGCGCATGCGGTTTGCTTCGTCGAAATCCTGTTTGCCGACCATGCCGCTTTCCAATAGCCCGGCGATTTCAAGCATTGCGTCGGGCTCACCTTGTTCCGCAGCCTTGCGCAGCCAAGCGGCAGCGGTTTCCAAATCGCGGTCGACGCCGATGCCATCCTGGTTGAGTTTTCCCAAGCGGGCCATGGCCAGCGGATGGTTCTTGTCGGCCGCCACACGAAACCACATGGCACTTTGGCGCGCGTCGATGCGGACACCGCGCCCCTGTTGATACATTAGTCCCAAACGAACAATGGCATTGACGTTCTGCTTTTCGGCCGCGCGGTGGTACCACGTCGCGGCCACTTTGTAATCGACGTTCGTGCCGGTTCCGGTTTCATAGCGTCGACCCAACTCGGCCAACACATCGGGATCACCCCCTTCACCAACCTCACCCTGAGCTTGTAACGCTTCCAAAGTGGTACCCGCGAATTTTTCGTCCGGCGCAGTAGGATCAAAAACAACTGTTTTAGAAACATCGATCGCGGCCGCGATGCCGGCGAATGGGCTGGCATTCTGGGCTTGTGGCGTGTCTTGCGGGACTGTCGCGTTTGCGTCCGGCCCTTCGCGAGTCGCCACCGAAACTGTTCGCTGATTGCAGCCAGCGAAACTCAACAAGCCGACGAGCATTGCGATCGCCGCGGAGGACCTTGTGCTTGATGCGAAATAGTGATCCATCGGCGTCTCAACTTTCACCGAATTACCTTGTTTGCGCCTGCGCCTTTTCCCCGATGGCACAATGCACGTGGCTGGCCCCACTACCGTTGTTAAAATCGTAATAGCGACTTAGCGAGTTTGTTGCCACACCGCCGAGTGGGTGCACGAGCACCAACGGCTCCAACAGATCGATACGGCCGTTGCGGTTCGTGTCCCTAACGCGGAAGGAGGGGTTCGACGTTCCGCCCCCCGCATAAGCCAAATTCGTCGTGCTGGGGATTCCGCCGCCCGGCTCGGCAATCAACTCAATGACCCGATCGGGAAGATCATCGCCATTGGAGTCCTCCACCACGACCGAGGAGCCCTGCACGACGACGACCGCGACGACGAT
>CAZFLF010001078.1:0-3042 GCA_964519825.1 uncultured Pirellulaceae bacterium
GGGACTCGACGGGTACGGATTGACTTTATTGGACTGCCACAACAGTGACGGCGAGGTGGCTCCCTGGGTGATTTCGAGTACTGTCAGGCCGTCGGCGGGAACAAAGATCCGGCCGGCGGCGACGGCCGGCGACGGTATCGAGCCGCAACTCGCCTCGTACTTCCATAACTCTTGTCCAGAGTGGGCGTCGAGCGCGGTAATCGCCTTCGGCCCGGCGAGCAGGACCACGTGTTTGCCGTCGATCAAATCCGGCATCGCAACCGGCGAGGCCCAATTCGCACCGCGATCGCGCGGCACGCGCCACCGCGTCTCGCCCGTTGCAACGTCCAGTCCGGCTGCGAACGAGTCCCCCTGACTCTCAATCTGTACGACGACGGTGTCCCCGGCAACCGTCGGCGGAGAAGCCATCCCGGCATCGTTGCCCGCCTTGGGATAATCGAACGCTAACCCGCGATACCAAAGCAAATTGCCATCGAGGTCCAGGCAAGCCAAATCGTTCGATGAATAGAATGCGAAAATTCGCTCGCCGTCGCTGGCGGGCGTGGGCGCGGCCACGGCGCTGGTTGGATGACAATAGGTGCGGCCGGTCGCCCAGAATTCTCGTCGCCACAACTCCTGTCCGGAACTACCGTCGAAGCTGAGGACAAACAACCGGTCCTGCTTCGGACCACTCGACGCGGTCACGTAGACGCGATTTTTGACGACGATCGGACCCGACGGTCCACGCCCCGGCAGCTCGGCTTTCCAGGCGAGATTCTGGGAATCGGTCCAGTTTTCCGGAGGGATCGCGCCACGCGACACGCTCGCCCCACTGGGACCACGAAACTGCCGCCAATCCGCTCCGCACAGACCGATCGAGAGAATACTGATCAACAACACGAAAATGCGATTCATAGTGCATTCCTTCCTTCGTTCAGACCACACATGGCTGGCTGTCCCGGTCGCCGTTGCCGAGGGGTCGGGATAATCCCAAGCGGCTGTTCCACCTATTTCGTAACACTCACGAAATTGGTTGTTGGGCGGTCTTGCGATAGCACGGCCGTACCAATTGCGTCGCACACTCGGAGCTGGAATTGCCAGTTTTGCGCCCACTCTTCAGTCTGCTCGTTCTGAGCAATCTTGAGCAAGATCGTGTTTCGACCTTTCTTCAGCCGACCCTTGCCCACGTATTGGTCGACTTGCTGACCGGTGTGATAAACGTGATTGGCGGTCAACAGTTCGCCGTTCAACCAGATCTTGTTACCATTGATGCAACCCAGCCGTAATTCGACGTCGCGTTCACGGTCCGAGACAAATTCAGTGTGGGCGTAGCCGATCGCCCCCATGTGCTTGCCGATGGCCTTGTTTAGATCCACCACTCCCATTCCGTCCTTATCGGTTGTGGTATGGTCCAGCCAGCGAACCTGCAGGTCCCCCTTTCCCGCATAATTCGCGGTAAAGTTGAGTTCCTTTTCTGGCGGATGGGCCACGTCAAAGCCCCCCATGTTGGTATTGTCAAACGGTCCGATCAGTTTCCAGGTTAGCAAAAAACCGAAGTGTCGCGGCAAGTCGACCTGTTCGCCGAGCGCTGTGAGTTTGGCTTTCGCTTCCGCGATCTGGTCCAAGTCGCGGGCGGAAGACAATGCTCGCCGATAGGCATCGACCGCCGCCGGCTTCCGTGCAGTCGCGTCGATGGCTGCGGCCTCCTTCAACAGGAGCGCGAGTGCATCGCGGCGGAGTTCGAGGCTCGGGTCGTCGACCAACTTGGGAATGAGTCGTGACTCGGCCTGCTGATCCACTTTCGCGATTAATTCGTAGGCTAATCGCCGAGCGCGCGGCACTTGACGAGTGTCGGCAAGGAATTTCTCCAGGGCCGCGACCGGCAACTTCTCGCCTGACTTGATTTGCCGCTCCGCGACCGTTTCGGCCGCGGCACGAATCCAGTTCTGGGCCAGCGCATCAGCATCGCGCATCCCAGCCAGAATCTCGGGCAGTTGCGACGCGTCGGTGGCGGCAAGCTGCTTCCACGCGGCTGCGGCTTCGCGGTGTCCCTTTCCTTGAGTGCCAACGGCACACAGAGTCTTCACCAGGGGTGCCACTTCCACGCCGAATGTCGTGGTCGTAGCAATCAGAAACCAAACCATGCTGCCCAAACTAAGGGTTTTCTTACAGTTCATTAGATTGCTGTACCCTGCGGTTTGCGAATTGATCATCCGTGCGGTGCGGGGACGAAAAGTCGTCCCTGGGGATCGCGGAGTGTGTGATTTAGCCGTTCACGGGGTAGAAGGCTTCCAGGCAAGGTGCGAATTGTAGTCAGATGTGGCGATTCGGAACACCTACGGCCAAGTTTTTTGCGGCCGCGAACAAAACTTCGGTTCAGTACGTCGAATAGAGTGTAGCGACCATCGTCGTCGCGAAATTCTCAGCGGTCGGAGGGATTCGCCGACTGAAACCGTCTGGATGACGGGGATTCTTACTTGCGAGGTCTGGTTGAGGCATTTGTCTGCGGAACAGGGCAAATTGTCCCAACGACCGACCTCTAGTGAAACAGGAGTAGAGACAAATGGCGGATCGACGCACCCCCTCCAGCAAGCAACTCATCTTGGGGGACCGATCAGGAGTCGGTCAGGTACATGTCGATATTGAGGCCTTCTTTGAGCTGAGCTTTTGGCTAGCAGAAGAAGTGGAGGACTTAGTAAGGGATTGGCAAAAACGCATGCCTCGCCGGATTCCGCGGCAAGCTGTTGCCGACAACTCGCGGCGGACCCAGTTTCGCCGACCCCGGTAGTCGGGATTCTTTTTCGCGCCGGCGGGATCGTTTAACCGCAAGCTGGAGGCGAGCGCAGTCGCAGACATCGCTAGGGTGACTGGCGGCTGCCCGAATGACTAAGGACTAAGCACTAATGACTAATGAATGACGAGGGCCGAATGACGAAGTGGAATCTCTGTTGCGGGACGGAATTGCTTCGTCATTCATCATTTGAAATTGGGTATTCGTTAGTCATTAGTGCTTCGTCCTTAGGCATTCGCTGTCGGGGGTATCGTTGCGCTCTGCCCCGCCAC
>CAZFLF010001079.1:0-3040 GCA_964519825.1 uncultured Pirellulaceae bacterium
AAAATCGCGCGCGCGTCGTCGATATGCGCCTTGTACCATGAGAGATATTCGTTCCGCAGTTGCACGAGCCGTTCCGACTCCGCTAAAGTCGGAGTCCGAGTGAGACAAGTGCGAAACGCGAATTCGATCTGCCCGCGCGGATCGTGACGGGAATGGCGAAGCATGCGGCTAGCCAATCCTCGGGCGGCTTCGACATACGTGTCCCCGTTCAACGTCGTCAGAGCCTGCAGCGGCGTATTCGAGACGCTGCGTTGCATGGTCGCGGCGTTCGAGTCCGGGCAGTCGAAGATCATCAGGTCGGGATAGGGGACTGTCCGCTTGAAAAAGGTGTACATGCCGCGGCGATAGCGATCCTCACCCGCGCTGACCTTCCAAGGCAACTCACTGCGGAAGGTGATCTTCACAAACTCTTCACCAAGCGGCGGAAACACACTTGGCCCGCCAAGCTTCTGGCTAAGCAATCCCCCGGTCGCCAAGCACAAGTCGCGAACGATCTCGGCTTCGACCCGAAAACGGTTCTGTCTGCCGAGCCACGTATTGAGGGGATCGGAGCCCGCTAAATCAGATCGAGCTCGTGACGACTGCCGATAGGTCGCTGACATGACGATTTGGCGAATCAGCTCCTTGCGGCTTCCACCGCGACGCAACCACTCCTTCGCCAACCAATCGAGCAGTGCCGAGTGGGTAGGCCGTTCGCCGCGCGCACCAAAGTCGTCCGGCGTGCGCACAAGTCCCTGACGGAAAAGGGGGAGCCATAGTTGATTGACGGCCACGCGCGGCGTAAGCGGATTGGCTGGGTCCACCAGCCAGCGGGCCAATGTCAGTCGGTCCGGCCGCTCGGTGCTGATGGACTCTGGCGAATGCAGTCCGCGCAGCACGCCGGGCTGAACTTCCTCTCCAGGCTGCAGAAAATCGCCACGCTTCAGCAGATGGGTTGCACGCGGCGTTTGCAGCTCTGCCAAAACCCTGAACTTGCGAGTCGCAGTGCGGGAAGGATTCGCATCGGGCAACTCAATATCCGCTTCCTCCGCGTTATTGAAAATGGCAGCCAGTGCGTAGATTTCTTGCTGCGTGAATGGATCGTACGGATGATTGTGACATTGTGCGCAGCCAAGCGTCAGCCCCAGCCAAACCGTTCCGACGTTGCTCACTCGATCCAATACTGCGCGAAATCGATATTCCTCTTTGTCGACGCCCCCTTCGTTGTTCGTCAGCGTTTGACGGTGGTAAGCAGTAGCGAGTATCTGTTGCGGCGCGGCGCCGGGGAGCAAATCACCGGCGAATTGCTCCACCGTGAACCGATCAAACGGCAGATCGCCGTTGATGGCCTCAATGACCCAATCGCGCCAGCGGTAGGCATCCGGTCGCGGCTTGTCGACCTCGTATCCGTCTGAATCGGCGTAGCGCGCCTGGTCAAGCCAGTGCCGCCCCCACCGTTCGCCAAAAAAAGGGCTGGCCAAGAGACGATCGACGAGCCGTTCGTAGGCGTCCGGCGACGGATCGGCAGCAAAGGCGTCGGCCTCCTCCAGCGTGGGTGGCAGGCCGAGTAGGTCGAGACACAATCGGCGGATCAACGTGATGCGGTCGGCCTCCGGCGATGGTGCTACACCCAACGACTCCAACCGAACCAGTACATACGAGTCGATTGGATTTCGAATCCACGAGTTATTGTGAACGTGGGGGATCTCCGTCGATTCCAGCGCCCGAAACGCCCAGTGCTTGGGCCACGCTGCACCAGCTTGGATCCACTGACGCAGCCTTTCGATCTCCGGTCCTGATAGGGGTGGTTTTCCCGCGGGCATACGAACTTCCGCATCGGAAGTAGTGACGCGTCGGATCAGTTCGCTTTCATCTGGCTGGCCGCGGACAATTACCCCCTTTCCGGAGTCGCTCGTCGAGATACTCCCTACGTCGAGCAAACTCAATCCACTTTCTCGGCGGACGCCTCCATGGCAGCTAGTACAATGCTGCTGAAAAATCGGCCGGATGTCGCGATCGTAATCAATCGCCTGCTCGTTCTCATTGGCGCGCAGGATTGAACTGCCAATCACAATCGCCACCACAATTGTCATGACCGGTTTGCGAATCATGGAAACATGATAGTGTGCGTCTGGCCGACACGGGATCGATCAGCGAAGTTTGAAAGTGGCTCCGAACTCTGCGACCTCCGCGCCTCTGCGGTGCATTTGGGCTTTTTGATTCGAGCAGAGCTCCGCAGAGGCGCGGAGGTCACAGAGTTTCAGACTGGGAAATCACGCGGTAACTGAATTGTGATTGGAGTGCGCACAACTCACAACGCACTGGTCAATCCCACCACCACCGCGGGTTGTCGGCGGGTGCCGCTCTTTTGCGAGTGTTTGCCAAGTCGTGATGCAGTTCGACGTGATTCAGCACAGACCACGAGTCCACCTCGATGCCTCCGGAAACGGAGACGATCCACTGGCGACCTTTGCGGATCAAGCTCGCCCGCGATCCGATCATCTTGGGCACATGGCTATCGGCGACTTTGACCCGACGTTCATCCAACAAGAGGGACAAATCACAGCCCGCCTGGCCCGGCAGGTCGTGTTTCACGAAAAGCGCTGCGACCACCGCCAGGTCCATGCAGTTGCGAAGTTCTCTGAAGACGGGGAGTGTGGCCGACAGGGCGTCGTATTTGGCGGTCATCGTTTCGGCCCACTTGCTGGCCAACGAGTTGTCTTTGCCGCGGCCGACACTGGGGCTGCCATCCGCTCCCAAGAAACCGTCTTCCGCCAGCGTTTGCACGCCGCTGCCTCGCAGTTGCCAAGCCAGTCCTTCGGCGTCCTTGAGAAGCGGTTCGTAACGGGGCGCCAGCCAGAATCGCGGCATCGAATTACGCGACGAAGAGCCGGAACTATTTTGCAGCAGCTCCATATAACTGGGCATTCCCTGAATTGGCGCCGGCTCGAAATTCATCCCGATCCGCTTCAGCATGAAATCGGCGGCCACGAGCACGCGGGCAAAATGGCTTCCCGGCGGGACGCCGGTGACGGTGATTTGCTGCGGCCCGAGCGCCTCT
>CAZFLF010001080.1:0-3029 GCA_964519825.1 uncultured Pirellulaceae bacterium
AGGGCTTGGGCGGCGGCTTTAGTGGTGGTGGTGGCGGAGGCATGATGGGTGGTGGCGGTGGATTCGGCGGAGGCGGCGGCGGTATGGGTGGTGGCGGGTTCTTCAATGTTGAACCCGAAAAAGTCGGCAAGATCAAAGTCGAGACGATGTGCTTGGAACATGGGAAAGTTGATCCGAGCCCAAGAATGAAATACGAGATTCGACCAGTGGCTTCTCTAACCAAAGATCCCCGAGTCGTCGAGCTGTGCAAAATGCTCGGTCGTGGCGAAGTACCTCAGAACTCGGCTCAGGCGGCCGCTTGGCATTTGGCCAACGGACTCACTTGGCAAGATTTAGCCGAAAAAGATCGCTACCGTTCTCAATTCACGGGGCAGTCGCAGAAATTCTTTACGCAACTCGAGATTGACTTGGCGATGCGAATCACCAATACCGCAACCGCGCGTGCGGAACAATCGAAACAGAGACCGTCCGCAAGTCCTGGAGATCAAAAGTCACCCGGTGAGACCCTGGTTGGACTTGAATAGTTTGTCTTCGAGGAGAGATTTACGAGTAGACATTTTCGAGTAGACATTTATGGGCGTCGCAACTCAGTGAGTGCGACGCCCATTTCCATTTCGAACCTAGAGATTGAGTCAGCTGGGATCCATTTCATTGGTTCGGCCACCGTCAAGCGAACGCATCCAAGGCGGCAAACGGACTTAGTTGGAGGCAAGCGATTTACTTTCCAGATTTCAGCTCGCCGCGCAGCAGCTTCTGATGAATGCGAGCCACATCCCACATGTACCGATTGATATGTGGATTTTCTTTTAACTTCTCGTCGGCAGCCAGATCGATGTATCGCTTGGCTTCTTCCTTTTTGCCATTCGCGTCAAACCACAGTCCAAGATAAAGATGGGCATAGAACAGCTGACCCGCCAGTGTCAGCTCGTCCGATTTCCCGGCCCTGGCCGCCGCGAGCACGTCATCAGGTTGGCACTTGCCGCGAAACAGTTCGAAAACTTGCCTCATCGGAACCCGGCGATCGTTTTCGATTGCCAGCATGACCGTTTGAGCACGGGCGACGCCGACGTCCGGCGCCATGCACAAGAACCGCCAGACGGAATTCTCCACGTCGTGTCCGTCAAAGGTCTGGTACCGCTCAAACTGTGCTGCGCCCTGCTTAAACTGGCCAGCGTAGTAGTAGGCGATTCCGCGTTCCCACTGACTGGGCTCGAGACCTGGCATCAGCATGACGTACTTGTCGAGATCGGTAATCGACTCGCCGATTTGCGCCGCACGAAATAACTCCAGACCACGGGTTTTGTAGGCGGAAGCATTGTTTGGATCTAACTTGATGGCTTGCGTTGCGAGTTGAATTGCCTCGGCGAAGTCTCCACGATTCGCCGCCACTCGGGCGCGTTCCGCCAATTCGTTTGCGGTATCAGCCAGAATGAGTTCGGCATTCAAGACTGCGTTGCATAGAGCCACCATTGCAACGAAACATTTGCAGTGTTTTCTCAGCATGGATGTGATCCTAAACAAGGTGGCGTCCAAAACGTGATTGTCCGCACGACGGACCAATCGACTTGGCACGATTGACGAACGCCGTGCAAACATGTCCTCAACACGTTCATTAACTCGCGGAATGATACACCAGATTCCCGAATCGAGATGCCCTCAGTGACAGCGGATCAATGCTATCGAGGGCTTAAGTTACAACGTCCGCATCTTGTCTGCAGTAGTGCGTTCGAAGTGGTCGGCGGATCACTGACTGTTGAGTTCAGTTCGGCATGCTGCTTGCTCATCGGACAGCGGCTTGAAGTGTTCGATGGTCAGTTTGTTCGCGCGATGAATAGCCAGTCGAACCAGACCAGACGACAAGACGTAGGTTTAGAAGTGTCAAATGTTTTTTCAAAGAATTACTTCACGGAGGAATGAGCCATGCTCGTACTGAGCCGCAAGGTCGGACAGGAATTGGTAATTGGAGACAACATTCGCATTGTCGTCAGCCGCGTCGCGGGCAATCGTGTGTCGCTGGGCATTCAAGCCCCCGCTAACATGCATATCATTCGCGCGGAACTCAAAGAAATTCGCGATGAATTTGCCAAGGAGTCACCGACTCACTCGTTCGCGGTTGAAGCTCCGCTCGACCTGACAACGAACTTGGAGGTCGTTACCTCCTTAGCTCCGCAGTCCGGTCAATAATGAAAGCCAGTCGAGCATCGGCGTCAGGTTGGGTCGAGCGAGACCAAACTGACCGAAACGCGGCCGCTAAAGCAGACATCGACGTCCGCCCCAAGTTTTCGTTTTCGCGAGTGGTAATCGCTGCGGTAATGCCATGCGCCATCGATTTGTTCGTACGACACCGGGAGCGGATGGGGATCAACGGGACAAAAGACGACATCCGGTGTGGCGTTCTGATAGTTTGAATCGTGGGGCAAGTTCACGTTCCAGAAGCTTCGCGCAGGGAGCGGCCGACGGATCAGTTGTAGCAGAACCTGTTCGACCACCCGCGCGGCCCACGCCCAGTCGAATGGCAAGTGCCTGCGCCGGTATTGCGACAGAGCAACCGCTCGCTTGCCCAACAGTGCGGCTTCCCGCGCCGCGCCGACGGTTCCTGACATGAAGGTATCCACGCCCAGATTTCCACCGTCATTGATTCCGCTCAGCACCCAGTCGACATTCGCTGCCATTCCCAATAGCGCAACTCGCACACAATCGACAGGTGTCCCCGTTATGGCATTCCTTCCAAGAGCGACTTCCGTCACTCGAATCGGGCGATCCGTCGTGGCTTGGTGGCTACATCCCGAAATCGCCTGGTGCGGTGCGAAGACACAGGCGTCGCCGAGTCGCGAAGCGACCTGATGCAGTGCCGTCAATCCAGGTGCGTCAATTCCGTCATCGTTCGTGATGAGGATTTTCATGCAGTCCTTTCCGTGGTCAGCTCGTTTAACCGCAAGCCGCAGGCGTGCGCTGCAATCGGCTGTCGACTGTGACCCGTAGACCAAAGCGCACGCCTGCGGCTTGCGGTTAAACGAGCCAACGTCCCC
>CAZFLF010001081.1:0-3023 GCA_964519825.1 uncultured Pirellulaceae bacterium
GATCGTCTTGCCTTGGACTACGACCTTGTAAATGAGATTGCAAATTGGCGGCAGTTCTACGGCTGTTTCTATCTGCTGTGGCTCGACTCCGGCGAGTACGAGGAGTGGGCACGACACATCTTGTCAGATCCGGAAAGCGCGCCAAACGTGCGCGGTTACAAGGCGGTCGAGGCTTTGGGCCGCGTGCGGCCATGCTATTTCTGGTGGTTTCAAGACGCGAGCGTCGATTCCTTCGAACCACTAAGTCAGTGTCCGCGCTGCTCTGATGACCTTACCGCTAAAAATGATCGGCTTACATGCGAGCCGTGCCGCCTGCTCGTAGCCAATTAATGGCATATGCTCTGTGTCGGCGTCGAACGATTGAACCGAAGCTAATTCGGCCTTATCGTGACGCCTGAAGACAACTTTGCGTTCCAACCAACTACTACGCTCGGTTAATCTGGTTCTGTGCAATGAAAACAGCCTCATACACCCTCATCGCGTTCTTAAGCGTTTGCCATGCCGCAACATGCGGTGAGCCCAACGATGAAGTCGATGGCGCGGTCGTCCGAGGTGCATCGAAGGTCTTGATCGAGGAACACCTTCGGAAGGGCGTCGATCCGCGACAGCTTTCACACGCATGGGCACGGCAATATCTGCTGACGCTTGACCCGCTTCGGATGCATTTCCTTGCATCGGATTTCGACGAATTCATGGAGCAGTCACACTTGCTCCTTGCGCGCACTCAACAGGGACATGTCGAATTTCCACTGCTCGTTGCAAAACGATTCCGAGAACGTCTCGATGCAAACGCTGTGTCGATCTCGAAATTATTGGACGTCGAACATGATTTTACTACCGACGAATCTGTGCAGGTGGAACACCAGAATTACGCTGTCGAAAAAACTGACGGCGATGAACGATGGCGTTTGCGCGTCAAGCACGAATTGCTGATGGAGAATCCAAACGATCCAAACGCCAAGCGTTCCCGCGCGTTCTTACGTGGGAGATACTCCCGAATTCAGCAGCACTTTCGCTCGCTGACACAATCGAAAATACTGTCGCTCTACATTGATTCGTTGGCGAAGGCACTTGACCCACACTCGGCCTACTTCGACGATCAATATCTCAGCATGTTCCGGACCGGTCTTATTCCGAACTATACACTCGGTATGCTTTTTGCGTACCGAAACGGTGATCTCTGGATTTTGCCCTCACCCCGCGCGATGGCAAACGGTTCGCAGTCGTTGGACGGTTTTCGGATCGTCGCCGTACGACTGGAAGGGCAAGAGCCAATTCACTTAACAGGCTTGACCGATGGCGCGGAAATTCGCACGATAAAATCCCCGATCGCTGAACTTGGTCACGCAAGAGCTGTAATTCTGGACATTGACAATCCACAACTCGGAAAACGTAAAATCGTCGCTTGTGATCGGTGGTTGCCGGGTCGCTAACCGCGAAGCACAGAACAACGATCGGGATAGGGGCCGCATTGCTGCGGACCCCTCCCACACCACCTAGCATGCGGGTCCGCACTAGGCGATTCGACGAACAAGTTTAAGTTCATTTGCGATGGCGTGGGGAAGGTCCGGTGTCGTTCGTTGGGATCGGCGACAGCGGCATCCGTCAACGTCTCGGAAACAAACACAAGGCGGGCGGATCACGCGGCGCCGGAGCGGCACGTCCCGGTCGGGACAACGAACCTGGGGTCTCTGCGTCCGCGCACGGAGGCGTTGGCGCCGAGGGGTTCCCTCGCTTCGAGCCGCGTGAAGGCTCTTCCTTGTTCTTCATCGTTTGGTCCTTCCCGTCCGCATTGGACTTGCGGTTTCGGTACTACGACCGCTGCTGACTTCTGCCCCACCCGGTTCGGCTTTCGCCGATCCGTTCCAGGCTTTCAGGCAAGCCTTACTCCCTGGAGCGACGACGGCCCGCAGGCCGTCTGGGCAGATCTCCCCGGATAAGAACGTGAGTTGTCCCTGCACAAGCTCGCCATTTACCTGAGCGACGGTCTGGGAACGGCTTTGTGATGTTGGGCTCACTCGCCTGGCCGCTCCGGCCTTGTATGGCGTTTCTGTTCGTAGCCTTGCAGGTTTGGCTCCGGCTTCCTCCCCACCCTGGGTCGCCCCAGCGCAGTTGCCTTCGCCTTGTGCTTTGCCAATCGGAGTGGTCATTTGGTTGTCTGATCTCCTTGAGACTCCCAATCTCGCACAGGGGGCTCGCACCCCATAAAATCACGCCCATGACGGGCGTACCAAGCCGATGCACCCGACCACGGCAGCGTTGGTTAGGTATGGTAATTTGGTTGGCGTGGCGGGTGAACTTTGTCGTTAAGCGCATAATCTTAGCTTTTTACCCTCCGCTTTAGGGAACACATCTTATGACGGAAAGCACCGAAGAGTACCCCATCCTGCTCTATGATGGAGTGTGTGGCTTCTGCAATAAATCTGTTAAGTTGATTCTTGATCACGACAAGCGCGGAACCATGCGCTTTGCGGCACTACAAAGTGACTATGGGAAAGCGGTCATGAGGCGGCACCCAATGCTGAATGGCATTGACTCGGTTGTTTTTCTTGAGAGGTCATCAACTACTGATCGCGAGCGAGTGTTTATTCGCTCGAACGCAGCACTGCGTGTTGCTGTGTACTTAGGTGGTCTGTGGAAGTTGTTTCTGGTGGCATACATTATCCCGACTCCAATTAGGGACTTCTTCTACGATCTGTTCGCTCGCTATCGGTATAAAGTATTCGGCAAGTATGACAGTTGTATGTTACCGCCCCAGAACGTTCGGGCCCGTTTCTTGGACGTTGGGCAGACATAGCGCTGGGTAATGGTAAATATGCACAGAAATCCTGACGCCGGGAATGCGGGCAGTGATTTCGGCGTCGCCGCCTAACGTATTGCGATCTATCCGGGTGTACTCACACGGATAGATCGCAATACGTTAGGCTATTGACACCTGTAGCGGTTGGTTTTGAGAATAAAATACGCATTCGATGCCCAGGAAGATTCGCGAATTAATTCAGGATTTGAAGGCCGCCGGCTTC
>CAZFLF010001082.1:0-3023 GCA_964519825.1 uncultured Pirellulaceae bacterium
CACCGAAACACGCCGCTCGCGACGCACCGCGATTATCGTCACGACGACGAGCGGCGCGACTAACACCAACCACCACGGATCGACAAAACGCAGGCTGTTCATGCCGCCTGCTCCCGAGGCGCTAGTCCGACAAACACCTTGGCTCGCCGAAAGGATTCTTCAATATCTGGGAACATCGGCTGGTGTGCTGCGAACTTCACCAAATCCGCCGATTCGAGAAAGTCCTTCAATCGCTGCCGCTCGGCGCGCGAGAAAGCCATTCCCCCGCCAATTTCGCGGAGAAACTCCTCGGTCGTCTGCTCCGGCGCATGAATGTTCGTGGTGCGTTCGATGTAGCGCCGCACAATGCCGGTCAGCTCGACATAGAACGACTTGACTTCCTCACGTGCCGCGTCCGAATCCCATAACGATGCCAATTCCCGTTCGGCCAATTCGCGTGGCGAGGGAAGCGGTGCCGCCGCGATCTGTTTGCGTCGATAGATGAACCAAACGGCCAAGCCGGCGGTTATCGCCACGCCCGCTCCAGCAATCCACCACAATCGGCTCAGCGCCGGCGTGGGCAGTGGAACCGGACCTTGCGCCCCTTTCAGCTGGGCGAGGCTCGGCGATCGCTGGTCCAACGTTGAAATCACGTTGACCGTGAGCGATTCCGTCTCGATGCGGTGTTCCTGACCGTCGCCATTCGGCCGCTTGTCAGTAAACGTGACGACGATCGGATCGATCTGCGATGGCCCGGCTTGAGTCGGCTCGAGCGTGTAGATTTGTCGCACAACCTGCCGCTTGCCGTCGGTCTGCGGGAGCGGTTCTCGGAAGTCACGAATGATGAAGTCGCCAACCGCATCGCCAAACGGCGGCCGCTTGACTTCGACCCCTGGTTCGTGATCGATGGTCAGAGTGAGCTGCGGCTCGTCGGACAGGCGCGAGGGCTCCGGTGTGACTTCCACGGTTACCCGTACCGGACCGCGTTCGACTTGGGTTCGTGCCCTGCGGGACGGTTTGGCAGCCGTCTTGTTCGTGCGCGCAGTTTCATTGCAGCCACAGAAGAACAGCCAGCAAAGAAACAACAGTTCAATCCGTCGCATGTGTGAATTCGATGTAGGAATCCAGTTGGAAAGATGGCTGGAGCGTATCAACGTCTGGGGAACTAACGTAGCGGCAGGTACTATTCTTCGCTTGGCGATCGTTTTAAGGCAATGCCCTCGAACTTGCGCAATGAAGGCCAGAAATTAACACCTCGCAACTCATCGATTTCCATGATCGGCTGCTGGGAACAATTCTCGGCACTGCTGTCGGAGACGCTTTAGGGTTACCGGCTGAAGGGTTGTCGCGGCGGCGAATGGCACGTTGGTGGGGAACGCTGGATCGACATCAGTTTGTACTTGGTCACGGAATGATTAGCGATGACACGGCTTTCGCAGGTTGGCTCCACCGTACTGACAGACGGCGAAATACCAGCTAAGGGCCGAAAAACAGCCTACGACGGATAGAAGAGTTCAAACTGCGGGCTGCCGGTGATTGGCCAGAGCACGAGCAGATGGTGGACGGCATCGCTGATCACCAACGCCCAGCCCAGGACGTAACCAACACGCGCAAGTCGCGGATGAGTCTGGGAAAGTCCCCAAGCCAACAGGATCAGCACCGCGCCACAGTAACCGTGATGGATGCGAATGCCGAACGTGATGCGGCCAATCGTGGACGCCGTGTCGCGAGTGGATTCAAGCTGGAGTCCAAACCGCAACGCCACGGTGAGTAGTTCCAAAATGGCGGCCAGCACCATCGTCTGCAGCCACAAGCGACGATTCATCGTCGGCTCCATTCGTTCCCATGCTCTCATTCGAGGCAACAGCTCGGAACGTCACTGCAATTCGTTCAGTGTCACGCGTTGCTGCAACACCACTCCGCCTTGTTCGTCACGGACCTGCAAACGCACCAGCGGGGATGGCTGCGTCCAGTCGATCTTGATCGTGCCGAAGTTGATATCTACTTCCCCCGATAACCATCCCCCAGCTCACTCAGTTTAAAGCCGATTTTCAGCGGGCTGCGAAAGTACCGCGTGTCGAGCAGAATCACTTGCACTCATTGGCCCGGCGGACCGAAGACCTCAGCGTGGTACACCCCTTCTCGCTGACGGCGCGGGCTCTCCTGGGAGATTCCAAAGAAATCTTGAAAGATTCGCTGAGACTCCCGTCTTTTCGGGTAATTCGCCCCGGCGTCGTTGGCCCCCATATCGTGATCGTCCCAGGTGGCGAGGATCGGGCAGGTTTGTTTCAGCTTCTGGAAACCGGGCTGAGCACCCAGCAGTTCCCACTTTTGCGTCAAGATTTGCATGTCGTCCGTATCGCCATAGATGTTGTCGCCAAGGAATAGGAAGATCTGCGGCTTGACCGCCAAGACGCTGTCCCAAATGGGCTGCGGCTTGTCTTGTTTCGCGCAGGATCCGAATGCGATCTGTGACAAGGGCTCCTGGGCGACAAGCGGTGAACTTAACGTCACAAGTAACGCCAGGAACCAGGGGATTCGCTGCATAGCAGACTCCTTCAAAGTGGAGAGGAATACACGAGTTAATCACGGACCGTTGTCGTCATTCCCGTTGCGGACACTCTCCGTCGTGACGAAGCTCGCGCACTCGATGGACATATCGGACCTATCAGTCGTATAGGACCTATTTGATCGCGCTCATTGTTTGGTTCGAGCCACGTCACAGCGTGACGGCCACACGGGTGCATTGTTGGCGCAGTACGGATCGCTGTCGACCGTGTGCCGGCGCTCGTCCGCTGTGATCGACATAACCGCGCAGCTTCGCCGAGTCTCTCTCGTCGGTGAAATTCGAACGAGTCGTGGCTCATTGTTCCACCTTGCCTCAATTGCCTAATGCGCATCCTCAGCGGACTCCGATACCACATTCGACGAGGGCTCGAATGTGGTGGCTCAGGTGGTGCGGAACGTGTCCAGGTGGCGCGTCGCGGGAAGCTTTCTTCATGGAGGACAATGTCATGCAACGACCTTGTTTTGCGCTCGCCGTG
>CAZFLF010001083.1:0-3022 GCA_964519825.1 uncultured Pirellulaceae bacterium
CGGGCACCTTGCCCGTCGCGAATTACTCGACGGGCAAGGTGCCCGTCCTACACCATTCCTCATCCAAGCTCATTTAGCGGGTGAAACTCTTACCCGCATCAGCGACAGCAGTTTCGCCGCACAGGCCTCGGCAAACGGCGGATCGTTGATGTGGTGATCAAGTTCGATCAACTCAGTCTGTCCACGATGCGCGCGAATTGCGTCGAACAGCTGGCGACGCGCCGCGGGATCATCAAATGGCTGTCCATCGCGATCGATCGCCGACACGCCTTCCAAAGGGATCATGATCGCCGCGGGTCCACGGGCGCCGGCGACCTTGCGGGCAATTTCTTCGCCGAGTTTCGCATTTTCGTCCGGCGTCGTTCGCATGAGAGTGATGCTGGGGTTATGCACATGAAGTTTCCGATGAGCGAACTTATCGGGGACTGTCTCGCGGGGACCGAAGTTGACCATATCGAGCGCACCGACGGAGACCACCTGCGGAACGCCGCCACGCGCCGCCGCGGTTAATCGCTGCGGTCCGGCGCTCAGGACTCCACCCACCAGTTCATCGGCGAGTTCCGTCGTCGTGATGTCCAGCACTCCGGCAATCAAGCCGTCGCTGATCAGCGATTCCATCGCCTGGCCGCCGTTTCCCGTGGCATGGAACACCAGCACTTCGTAGCCGGCGTCCTCGATGATTTGGCGAGCGCGCTGCACGCAGGGGGTCGTCACGCCGAACATCGTCGCGGCTACGAGCAGTTTACTGGAAGCCGCTGGCGCGCGATCACGGAACCGGACCATCCCGGCCAACGCCGCCGCGGCCTCCAACAGGATCGGCCGGCTGATCCGGTTAATGCCGGCAATATCGACGATCGAGTTCAACATCAGGACGTCTTTGTCGCCGACGTACTGCCGCACCTGTCCGGATGCGAGCGTGCTGACCATCACTTTGGGAACGCCGATCGGTAGCGCCCGCATCGCTGCCGTGCCAATCGTTGTCCCGGCGGATCCGCCTAGCGCAAACACGCCGTCAAGCTTCCCTGCTGCGTGCGCTTCCAACACAAGGTTGGTGGCCCCCTCCGCCGCGCGTCGGACCGCTTGTCCGCGATCATTGCTGCGGACCAAGTCGTCGAGCACGCATCCAGCCGCACGAAAAACCTCAGCCCGCGGAATATCGGTTTGGATCAAGGGCTGACCGAGGCAGCCTGTATCGACAACAACAACTTGCACGCCTAGTTCGCACAGGCGGTCTCGCACGAGTGCCGCTTCATGACCTTTGGTATCGAGCGTCGCGAGGAGGTAAACCGCCATGGGAGCACTGTCTTTCGCTTCATCCAGCTTTCACACAAGCCCGCTTTCGCTCCGGCCCGCTTTCGCTTCCGCCAGCTTGGGAAGCGGCACGTTACAGCGCGTGCTCCGCCGGCTTCACTCCCGTCTTGAATTTGCCGAATCCGAACGGCAGCGGCTTGAATTCACCCACGATCTCAACGTTGCTTTTGGCGGGAATCTGCCCCTCTAGACCGAGGCACCAGTACGCGGCATTGACTAGCAGGCGACGCACTCCTTCACTTTCCAAGTCAGTTGCCGCACCCATGGTTGTCGTGAAAACGCGAGCCCGCTTGCCTTGCGAACCGGTGTAGGTCTTGGTCCAGGCGATCGGCATCATCGGGTCATTCTTCTGTCCTTCGAGCGCCTTGTCGGATGACTGCATCCCCGCCACGACTTGGCCCAGCACCAGCGGCTGGCTGTCCCCAGGCAACGGAAGATTCACGGTGTAGACATCGGTTGGTCCGAAAATGTCGCCATCGGCGATGCCGCGTAGAATCGGATGTTCGCGTGCATTCGGTGCAATCAGCCCGCGTGTGGCTTCCTTGCCGTGCTGGCCGTGGTGGTTGACCCACGTCTCACCCAGCACCTGCTTGCCAAAGCCCCCTTCGTATCCCGGTTCTTTGCTGGTCCAAGTGTACTTTTGGAATGTCTTGTACTTATTCAGATTGAAGGCGTGGGTCGCGGTTCGCAGCCCCAGCACGGGCTTGCCTCCTTCGACGTAGTCCAGAATTGACTTCATCTGGTCGTCGGGCAGATCACGAAACCGCGTTGCGATAACCATCAAGTCCGCCGTACGAAGCGCCTCGAGCCCGGGGATGTTGCTCGATTCATTCGGATTGATGGCACCGGTCTTGGGATCGATTGCGAACAGAACGGTGCAGCGGAATCCGTGATGCGCGGCCAGAATCTTTCCAAGCTGAGGAAGAGCTTCCTCGGAGCGATACTCTTCGTCACCGCTGATCAACACGACATGTTTTCCCTGACCAGCGCCGCTACTGCCGTTGTAGACGACCCACTGGGCCTCTTCCGCGGCAACTTGCGAAACCAGGCAAAGCAGCCAACACATGGAAATCGATCGCAAGAATGAAATCATGGCGTTAGTTCCTTATCAGTAGTCAAAGCAACCGCGGCTGCGGCGATCTCTGGGCCGCGCGACGCCATAGATTAGCCACGTTTTTGTCGGCCCGGTAGAGTCTGTACCGACGCTTTTGGCCGCGCAGCCTCCAATCCCACAACCAGTTGCGGGTTTTTACCGCCAAGTCGACCTTGACCCGTGCGGCCGGTTCCGGCTGTACTACCCGGACCGGCTGTAACGGCGGCCACACTCTGTCGAATGCGGGCCGCCCGGCGTTCGAGAGAAATTTCTACATTTTATGCGTGACGAGCCGGCGTTCGACGGCAACTGACCTTCCGAACGCACGAGGTGCAGCGAGTTGCCAAAGTGATGCGAGACGTGACTGACCAACCGATCACGGAACGCAGCGATGAGTTACTTGCTGCCGAGGCCGCGCGTGAAGGCTCGGATGGGCTGGCCTTCACGGCCTTAGTTGAACGATTCCAAGACCGCGTCTGGCGCGTTTGTTACCGGCTGATGGGCAATGCCGAGGACGCGCACGACGCGGCTCAAGAAGTCTTCGTACGGTTGTTCCTGCAACGTGGCAAGTTCGAGGGACGCAGCCGCTATTCGACTTGGGTCCATGGCATCGCACTA
>CAZFLF010001084.1:0-3017 GCA_964519825.1 uncultured Pirellulaceae bacterium
ATTGTGCGGATGAGCGATTTCAAGACCAACGAATATGCCAATTTAATTGGTGGCAAGCGGTACGAGCCCCAAGAAGAGAATCCGATGATCGGCTTCCGCGGTGCTTCGCGCTACTACAATCCACGGTACCGTGACGGCTTCGCCTTAGAGTGTCGAGCGATGCAGAAGGTCCGCGAAGAAATGGGACTCATCAACGTGAAGCTCATGATTCCCTTCTGCCGAACCGTGGACGAGGGGAAGAAGGTCCAGGCAGTCATGGCTGACTACGGTTTGGTGCGTGGTAAAGACGCGCTAGAAATCTATGTCATGTGCGAGATCCCCAGCAACGTGATCAGCGCCGCCGAATTCGCAGAGATCTTTGACGGTTTCTCGATCGGGTCGAATGACCTGACGCAGCTCGTGTTGGGAGTCGATCGCGACTCCTCGATCGTGGCGCACATTTTTGATGAACGCAACCCAGCGGTTATGAAGGCGATTGCGGACGCGATTCGGACGGTCAAGGCCGCTGGACGCAAAATTGGCATTTGTGGCCAAGCACCAAGCGACTACCCGGAGTTCGCCGAGTTCCTTGTCCGTGCGGGAATCGACAGTATCTCGCTGAATTCGGACGCTGTCCTGAGAACGACTTCGCACGTACTCCGTGCAGAACAACTTTGCGACAAATCGGAAAGGAGTCATGCATGAGCAGCCCGTTTGCGTAAATACACGAACCAATACACGGCACCGACCATGACGGCACCCCCGATGACGTTCCCCATGCTGACAGGCAGCAGATTGTCGAGGAGAAAGGCATTCCAGGTCAACGTTGTGTAATCGGCCGGATCTCGGCCGATCTCAGCCCAGAAGGTGCTTGGAGCACCATTCTTGATCAATAGTCCGATCGGTATGAAGTACATATTGGCCACGCTGTGCTCAAATCCCGCAGCCACAAACGCTGCAATCGGTGGGACGACAGCTAGAATCCGGTCGGTGGTGCTTCGCGCGCTGTAGCTGAGCCACACGGCCAAGCAAACCAGGGCATTGCACAACATACCTAAGACGATGGCCTGCAGCGGCGTAAACTGGACCTTGGCATTTGCAATGTCCAATGCGGCAGCGCCAACCGCCCCGCGACCGAAGGTAAACTGACCGCTGGTGAACACGAATCCCGCCGTTGCGAGAGCGCCGACGAAATTGCCTACGTACACCACCATCCAATTCCGTAGAAGCAAACCCGTGCGTACCCGGCCGCTGGCCCACGCCATGATAATCAGATTATTGCCTGTGAAGAGTTCGGCTCCACCGACTACGACAAGGATCAAACCGAGCGAGAAGACGATTCCGGCCAGGGTACGGGCAATGCCGAAAGGCACATGGCCGCTGGCCCCGGCGAGGGCGGTCGTCGAAAAGACAGCCCCCATCGATATGAAAGCGCCGGCCAGCACTGCTAGAACAAACATCGTGAGCCAATCGGCTTGGGCCTTCTTAACTCCGAGCTCCTCAGCCTTGATGGCCATTTCGCCCGGCAGTAGAGCGTCAAAGGGGGGAATATTCAGCTCTGTTGTGTGGCTTTGTGAATGGCTCATTTTGCCGTCGATCGTGTTCTTGAATCTGCGACCTTTTGCATTGCATCAAAAACAATCTTCGTAACGGTCGAATTGTAATACTCGTCGCGAAGGCGATCGAATTCTAATGTCGGATTGGTTGTCGGCGTTAGCATGGTTTTATCGGATCACCGCCCAGTTCGCTGTCTCGCTGAATCACGTTAGGTTTCGGTATTGAATCCAGCAGCTGAGCGGTTGCGTCGACGCGCAATGCTGGAGACCCAGGGCGATGGCTTCGCAAATCTTGTTCCGAAGTATCAGAAATACGGCAATCGCCAGAAGCCGATCTTTCTGGACAAAATCCGAAGTGTCATCTTGTGGAATTATTCTCGTGGCATGGTACCGCTGGATTGCGCGCGGTTTCGCACGTATGGCGCGCTCGGACGCGCACTTCGCTTTCGTTTCGGTGCAGATGGCGGAGCCTTGTTTGCGTGTTTTTGACGAGATCGTCGAACCCGAAACAACTGCTCGCTGCGGCGGAATCCGATACCAACAGCGACCATCCGCCCATTTAGGAAGAGCAGCTGTTGCGCGCACGCTGATTAGCTCCCCGACGCGCCCATCCGCACATGATTCGAATTAACTCTCTAGAGGGCCACGTCACAGCGCAAATTCTGATGGCGGCGATTGGCATTTGAAATGCAGTACAGTACCTAGTAGCAACCTGGTCGATTTCGCGTCCACGCTGCTTGATCGAAATCTGACAGGAGCGTGGCCACCGCTTAACGAGGAGCATCATCATGAAGGAACGCCGCGTAATGACTAGACTTCGATCTTTACTGGTTCGAGACGTGATGAACCGGAATATCATTAAGGTCGGCACACAGCAAAAAATGGTCGACATTGCCAAAATGTTCCTTGATCGGGGTATTTCAGCCGCGCCAGTCATCGATGACTACGATCGATGTGTTGGCATTGTGAGCGCGACGGATTTCCTCCGTCGCGATACAGCCACTTGCGGTGCCGCCGTTGTTCCGTTTCAGAACGCCCCGCACATTTCCCAATCGTCTGAACACATCGAACGTTGTGCAATCGCCAGCGATGAAAGGGACGTTACCACCTCATATATGACGTCGAGCGTGCAGACAATCTCTGCAGATGCGTTACTGTTCACAGCTGCAATGATGATGACATCTGAGCATATTCATCATTTGCCAGTGGTGGACGAACAGAATAAAGTTGTCGGCATGATGAGCACCATGGATGTAGCGACAGCACTTGTGAACGCGATGGACGAATTTGACGTACCGACACTCAAGGGAATGGACGAAGACCCCGAATGCTAGTTGATTGAAACGATTACGAAGCTCTTCTCTCCAAATGCCTGCGGCTCGTTTTGCGCGTTGGTTTTGTCGCCCCGGGCTTTGCCCATGCGACATTGGCACTAGCGGGGCTATTCCGGTTTCTTGAATAAGTCAAGGAATCGATCCTCGT
>CAZFLF010001085.1:0-3011 GCA_964519825.1 uncultured Pirellulaceae bacterium
TCCGGAATACAGGGCCGCCCTATAAAACCACAAAACAGCGCAACATCAAAAGTTCCAACCGGGGCTAGCGCCCTTCGGCTAATCGACATTCAAAATGCAAGTCTCAATAAACGATCCAGCCGCTGCAACAACGACTCCCGACCCCGTCCGCCTGCTCCCATCCATCAATCCAAGAGTTACCGAGCCCTAGGAGGTGTTGTCGTGTCCAGAACGAATCGTCGATCCGTGTCGCGTCGTCAGTTTCTGGCCCATACTGCCATGGGAGCCGCGGCCTTGGCTGCCCCGGCAGTGGTGACTGCCGACAAGACCGGTGCACGCTCGATCGTCGGGGACGGGGACCATCGATTTGAGGCAATTCACGATTGGGCTCAGCTTCCCAGCGAGTTCAAATGGCAAACGACTCACAACGTGGCGGTCGATCGCGAGGGGCTGATTTACGTGATTCATGAAGGCCGAGCCGAACAGCCCGACCATCCTTCGATCTTTGTGTTTACTCAGGATGGCCGATTCGTCCGCGCGTTTGGCAAACAGTTTCAGGGAGGCGGGCACGGCATTGAAGTCCGCGATGAAAATGGCCAGCAGTTTCTGTACGTCTGTGCGTACCAACAATTGAAGACGTTCGCCAAACTCGATCTCAAAGGCGAAGTCGTGTGGCAGAATTACGCGCCGATGCAATCCGGCGTCTATGCGGAGGGGGAAGATACCAAACCGCAAAAAGTCTGGGGCCGTGATCGATTCATGCCGACCAACTTCGCGTTCCTCGACGACGGTGGATTCTTCCTGGCCGATGGATACGGCTCGTTTTACATCCACCGGTACGACAAAGCGGGAAAATGGTTGTCTTGCTTCGGCGGCGCCGGAGATGGCAAAGGCAAGTTCAACACGCCGCACGGGCTATGGATTGACCGTCGTCCTGGTCGCGAGCATTCGCTGGTGGTTACCGATCGTGCGAATAATACGGTTCAGCGGTTGTCCCTGGAGGGAAAGCATCTCGAAACCCTGGCAGGGTACGGCCTGCCGGCGAATATCGATACCTGGAAGGACCTGATGGTTGTGCCCGAGTTGGTCGCCCGCGTGTCGCTCGTCGATACCAAGAACCAGGTGGTGGCCAAGTTGGGGGACGATTCGGACCGGATCAAGGCTGACAAACAGTTCAAAATTCGCGGCGATGACAAACTGTGGCAGCCGGGAAAATTCGTGCATCCCCACGACGCCTGCTTCGATCCCGACGGCAACATTTATGTGGCGGAATGGGTTGCCACGGGTCGCGTGACGAAGCTCAAGCGGCTGGCGTAGCTTCCAGGTGCAGCGCAGCGTTACGAGCAATTGGTAAAAAGATGAACGGGTAAAAAAATGGCGGCACACCACCCATCTTTTTACCACTCATTTTTTTACCATGTCTTCTTCGGCCAGGTGCGTCTCTGCGAATCCTATTTCTCCAGACTCCATCCGGTCGTCGAGACCGTCAGCTTAAGACTGCCCGCGTACCGATCGTAGGCTTTGTGCATGTCGTCAATAGAGTCAAAGAAGCCGACGATGAAGGCGGCGCTGAAAGAGCCACCCGCTTTGATCGGACGGCCGCCGAACTCCTCGATCATGCACACATAGCCCCGCTGATGGCACCAACCTTCGGAGACGACCGATGGATCGAGCGTCATTCCCGCCACCCACGGACCGGCATTTCCTGTTTTTGGATCGCGGAGCTTGTAGGCCCGAATGAATCGCTTCGGCACCGATCCGGCTCGGTCGCGTCGATAGTTGAATTTCTCGTCGGGCGCAAAGTCCTGAAAGAACGCCTCCGCGGGAATCACTCCATCGGTGTACTGGCTGCGCTGATCGGTCTGGTCGATGTAACTCAGATACACTTGGCTGAACGTGTCGCCGCGTTGGTGCTTGATATGTCCCGGCATGTCGATCCGCAGGAACATTGCTTCACTGTCATTGACTGCATCGATCCGGTCGCTCGACACGAAATACCGCTGTCCTGCTGGAAAGACAATTGTCTGCGTCCATTTTGAACCGGTCTTCTTGCCCGGTGCGGCGGTCCGATAGTTGAATGACATCCGCACTCCGACAAAGTCGCTGCCGCGAATCACCTCGGGCGCGACCTGTTTGGCTTGCGTGCAGATTTGCGGGCCTTCAATCGACCGCTTCGGCGTCTTGCCGTGATAGGCATTCCCGATGCGATACACCATCTCTGCGGGCAATTGATCGCGATATGCTTCATCGCTGCCCGGTTCCATGATCCAGTCGACGATATCCAGTCCATAACCCACATCGCGAAAGCCGGTCGCCTTGTCAAGCAACGATCCAGCCGCCGTACCGCTGATGTAGCCTCTCTTGCGAACTGCGGCTTCCAACTGTGGCGTTTGAATGACGATTTGATCGTCGCCCGTTTCGACCACCGCAATCGCTTGACAACACGCAGGTCGGCAATCCAGTGCCCACCACAAGATGCTCCAGATCAAAATCCAGTTATGGAATCGCATCATCGTCTCCCGGGAAGTACTTCGACGCCGGCGAGGGCGCAGTCTCATCGCTGCCCAGGATTCTGGCTGTGCGCGACCAGTTTGTAAACCAACACGGGACCGGGAAACGCGTGCTGGAGTTCTCGAATCGACAAGCCTCACGGAGTCCAACCATTGATCGCCAAACGTGACAGTAGTTCTAAGTTCCGGTGAGTTTGATCCCGATGCAAATCGCTTTTACGCCGAAGGCGTTACACATATCAGCCCAGGGTCGCGAGCAAAGCGAGCGCACCCTGGGTTATGGACCACCTTCGTGTTCGTTACCCCAAAGGGGTTAAACAATCGATCACTCTGAAGTGTGTAACCCTTTCAGGGTAAAGACGGCCTTCGGACTCTTCACCCAGGGTGCGCGGCCAATCGCCGCGACCCTGGGCTGATATGTGTAACGCCTTCGGCGTAAAGACCCTCGAATCACAAGTAGAACCGGCGGCTAGCGCTTAGGTTTGGCCACATCTCGAAAACTGCTCGGTTTCGACGAAAAAC
>CAZFLF010001086.1:0-3011 GCA_964519825.1 uncultured Pirellulaceae bacterium
GTGGGACTCACTGGCTTAATTTGAATGTGCGGATTTGCGACGACGCGTTGCACAGTGACGGCACGTCTCGCGTGATGGCAGTCGCATGGGCACGCAAACGGGCTATGACCGTAAGTGCGTGGCGTGGGATGGCTGTAGTACACCGGCGGGTGCAAGGCGAAATACGGAGGCGCTGGAATGTTTCCCAGTGCGTAGGCCGCCGGTCCGTTGTTCCCATAGCCAAACCAAGGAAACGCCTGGCCGTAATACCCGCCATATCCATCGAAGGCCTGGGTGGTGGCACTTCCCAACACCACGCTCGCGACAAAACAAACGAACAGTCCTACACTCTTCTTGTTCATATTCTTGTACATGGAAAAACCTCGCTGCAAGTTGCCGTACCAAGTAGACTGCCGACGCTGGTCTACTGGTCCACAGTAATTGGGGCTGTCTTGAATGCAACTTGCAATGGATGCCAAGTCCCTTACTGCCGCGATCAAAGCCGCCGCGCTTGAGTTGGGTTTTGCGACAGCCGGAGTCTGCCCGGCGGTGACACCGGCCGGTCTGAATCATCTGCAAACTTGGCTGGAGTCGGGATTTGACGGCCAGATGACCTACCTGCGCGATCGCGCCGCAGCCTACGAACATCCGCGGCACGTTCTCGATGGCGTCCGAAGTCTTGTGGTGTTGACTCTGCCCTATCTGACGGATCCCCCCCGGGAAGCTGCGCCGGGTTACGGCCGTGTCTCGCGGTACGCCTGGAATTCGTCCGACTACCACGAAGTGATCCATGACCGTCTCAAACAACTCGCGGCCCGCGTTCGTGATTGGCGCCCCGAAGCTCGAACGCGAGGTGTTGTCGACACCGCGCCGTTATTAGAACGCGATCTGGCCCAGCGCGCCGGCTTGGGATGGATCGCCAAGAACACAATGTTGATCGACAAGTCGCTGGGAAGCTGGTTCTTTCTCGCCGCACTATTGACCGACCAGGAACTGGAGTATGACCAGCCGCATGAGGCCGATCATTGTGGATCATGCCGGGCTTGCTTGGATGCTTGTCCGACGCAGGCGTTCCCCGAACCATACGTGCTCGACGCTCGGCGGTGCATTAGTTACCTGACCATCGAGCTCCGTGATTCGGTTCCGCACGATCTGCGTCCCGCGCTGGGCGATTGGATGTTTGGCTGTGACGTGTGCCAGGAAGTCTGTCCCTGGAATCGCAAAGGAGCGGCTGGAGATGCGCAAGTCTTTGCGCCCGCCGCCGGAATGAATCCGATCGACCTGCTGCCACTTTTTCAAATGACCGATGAAGAGTTCCGCGAGCGGTTCCGTCACACGTCGTTATGGCGAACAAGGCGCCGCGGTTTGCTGCGAAATGCGGCGATCGTGCTTGGCAACCAGCGCTTTCCGGCTGCGATCATGCCGCTGTCGCGCGGCCTCACGGATGCCGAACCACTGATTCGCGGCGCATGTGCCTGGGCGCTGGGTCGCATCGGAGGAGTGGCTGCGATGGAACTCCTGTCCGTGAGTCTCACCAATGAGCCGGATGCTGACGTCCGAGCGGAGATTCAGGTGGCGTTGACGGAGTCGGCCACACCCAGCGACCCGTAAACCAATTCGCCCGAGTTGACCGTGGCCCGAACGTTGATTGGACTATGGTCATCTGCAGGGAGATCGAACAAGACAAGATTGGCCGGCGCTCCGGGGGTCAAGCCCGCGGTATCGCCCCCGATCAATTCGGCGGGCCAGCGGCTGGCCATCTCGATGGCAGTCTTCAAGTCGATCTGAGCGAAACGCATTACGTTGGCAATTCCGACGGTAATCGGAAAGCCGGCGCCGGCCAGATACTGGCGTTGCCCACCGACCATAATGCAGCCGTTTTCGAGGATTTCAATGTCGCCAACGCTTGTGTGTGGATAACGTCCAGGCGGCATTCCGGCCATCCCCACGAGATCGCTGACCAGCACGCATCGTTCTGGCGATTTGCCGCGCAGAAAACTCTTGACCACCGCCGGTGGCAGGTGGTGACCGTCGACAATCAGGCTGGCGGTCAACCGATCTTCGGCCAATTGGTCCCAGATGTAATTTGGATGGCGGCGAATCTGACCGTGCGCGCCATTGCCAAGATGAGTGCTCATTCGCGCGCCTGCATCAACGCCGGCTTGGATTTGTGCCGAGTCCGCGTTCGTATGGCCAATCGAAACCAACACATCCGATGCGACAGCCCGTTCGATGAACGATGCCGAGCCGTCGTACTCCGGCGACATGGTTAGAATTCGAATGCGACCGCCAGCGGCATCCTGAATGCGCCGAAACTCATCCCAATTCGGCGCTCGGGTATGTTCGCGCGGATGAGCGCCGCGCGGACCATCCGCCGACGAAATGTACGGCCCTTCCAAGTGAAAGCCCGGCACGCGGCACGCGATCTCCGGCGATTGTTCGCACGCCGCCGCCAATGCCCGCATCGCGGAGCACTGACGTTCAAAACTATGGGTCGTGGAAGTCGGAACAAAGCTGGTCACGCCATCGACGTCCATGTCGTGACAGACCTGCAACACCTGCTCAACCGTCAGGTCGGGAGCGTTAAATTCTTGGCCGCGATAACCGTTCACCTGCAAATCAACAAAACCCGGCGCAATCCACGCGAGACGACCAGTCGCGACGATACGCTCGACGGAAGCGATCCGGTGGTTGGCAATCTCCAGGGCTACAGCTTCACCCGTGTCGTATCGGCGACCAATGATGCGCATCAAGACGCTCCCAAGGCGTGTGTCAGGAATCGGGTCGCGAACAAGACTAGCCAATGAAGGGCAAATGACCAAATCCCAATGACCAATGACCAAGGTCAGAACGGTCAGAGTTAGTGTAGATCAGTGAAGATTAGCGTTCTTGTTCGTTCTTCAACTCGCATCAAATAGCACTCGGTTTGCGAAGTTGGAACTACTGTCATTGGTCATTGGGATTCGGGCATTCCTCCGTCATTCAGTAGTTCCAAGTCTTGTCCCCTGCCAGCTCGTCTGGCAGGAACACAA
>CAZFLF010001087.1:0-3002 GCA_964519825.1 uncultured Pirellulaceae bacterium
AAGCGCTCAATGCGCGCACGCCTGCGGCTTGCGGTTAAACGACTCAGCCAACGCCGTACGTGTTATAATCCGCCTGATGGCGATCATTGAACTGGACAACTTGGCGAAGTCGTATCGCGTTTATCAGAAGCAAGAAGGTCTGTGGGGATCGCTGCGCGGATTGTATCGTCGCGAGCATCGTGAAATCCGGGCTGTGCGCGGGATTACGCTGCAAGTCGAGCCGGGCGAATTTGTAGCTTTTCTCGGTCCCAATGGGGCGGGCAAGACGACGACCCTGAAGCTGCTGTCGGGCGTGATCTATCCTTCCAGCGGCACAGCACGGGTCATGGGCTATGTACCGTGGAAACGCGACAACGCTTTTCGTCGGCGGTTCGCCCTGGTAATGGGACAGAAGAACCAGCTCTGGTGGGATCTGCCGGCCCAGGAGTCGTTTCGACTGCATCAACAGATCTATCGCATCGCGACATCGGCGTTTGAGCGGACTCGCGACGAGCTGACCGAGTTGCTATCAGTTCGCGATCTCCTCAGGCAGCCCGTCCGAGAGCTGTCGCTCGGCGAACGGATGAAGATGGAACTGATCGCGGCGCTCCTGCATTCGCCAGAGGTCTTATTCCTCGACGAACCAACCATCGGACTGGACGTGGTTGCACAGCACAACATTCAGCAGTTCCTCAAACACTATCAGCGGGAACGGCAAATCACGATCTTGCTGACCAGCCACTACATGAAGGACGTGGCGGCGTTGTGCCAGCGCGCGGTGATCATTTCGCAAGGGATGATTCATTACGACGGTTCGCTGGACGGGATCATCGATAGCTTTAGCGGACACAAGGTCGTGACCTTACAGTTCGCCGCGGACCAACCTCCGACCGATCTCAGTCGCTTTGGACAAGTCGTCGAATCCCGGCCGCCGCGCGCTAAACTGCGCATCGATCGTGCCCAGGTTGCTAAGACGTTGGCGGCGATCTTGTCTCAGCACGCCGTAGATGACCTGGCGGTCGAAGACCCGCCGCTCGAAGAAGTCATCGCCGCTGTTTTTCGACAAGCCAAAGAAGATCAAGATCGCAACAAATGACGGCGGTATCCGAGATTGCGGTCGGATATGTCTGATACGTCTGATCCGTCGGATATGGACGTACCGGTGTCGCGCCGCAGTTGGATTTCCGAGTTACCGCTCGCCGCGCAGATATCCCGCGCTCGATTGAAAATACTTGGATCGGCGGCGGGCGGAGTTGTCGGCGGTTTCTTGTTGCTGACGTTGCAGGTCTTGCAAGTTGGCCTGGCAACAGCGGCAGCCAACTTTTTCGAGGTGAAAGCGAACATAATCAGCGTGTTCGCGGTCCAGAGCGCCGAGCAGGAAGCTGCCAAGGTTTTCGCGGGACGGGCAGCTCACCTTATTGCGTCGCCAGATTTCGCCCAATGAATGCACGCCGGCGTCACGACGCGATCGGACTTCGGCCAAGGCCTTCCCGAGTTTCGGCTGGCTGCGGACCGCCATTTCCAGACGAGCCATCTCTTCCGGCGAAAGAGCTTCGTCGAGGAACGCTTCGAGTTCGTGCTCGGTGAATTGCCGCGGTTTGGCCATGGTCAATCGTCCAGATATAACTCAGGGAAGACATCTTCGGGCACGCCTTGTTTTTGGATTAAGGCACGCATCCGAGCCAGAAAATCGAACTTGAAGTTGGCGACCTGCTGTTCGCTGATCCCGAGTTCCTCTGCGACGTCCTTGTTCGCCCAACCACGGACGATGAGCAATTCGATGCACCTCAGTTTGCTCCAGTCGGAACGTTCCTTCCAGCGAGCGACCTGTTGCCGCAGGGCCTCGACAATCGCCTTCTCTTCGAGATTACGGCGTTCGCCGCTGCGAGCGATGCTGCTGGCCCCGCGAGCCGACGAGGCCAGCTCCCAGTCACCGCTGGAATCGGCACCAGCCGAAAATGGGATCGCCGGACGACGTCCCTCCCGGCGCAGATGATCCGTCAGCTTGTATGCGCAGATCGAGAATAGATAACTCTCGAGCGGCCGGCGGCCATCGTAGTTGGGTAAACTGGTCAGAAAGCCGATGAACGCATCCTGAACGATGTCCTCGGCAGCGACGCGACGGCCCAGTCGGCTTTCGACGAAGGCGAGCAGCCGGCCTTCGTAACGCTCGATCAATTCTCCCCAAGCGTCGCCATCTCCTTCCCGGATGCGATCAACAAGCAGCCGATCCGTATCAGTGGCGGCGGTCATGAGTCGGGCCGAAGCGGCAGTGGAGTTTGGAAATCGTTCGGTATCGGCCGAACGTTGCCGCGTTACATCCACGGAATCCACTTCATCAACAAGACGCTCGCGGCGACGAGCGCCAGTATTGTCGCGGCGGCACTGAACTGCAAGCGTCCTGTGTAATAGCCCTTGGTGGCGGTGTCCAATTTTAGAAAGCTAAACATCGTACCGAGAAACAACAGCACGATTCCCGTACCCAGGCCGGTCTGTGCCAATCGGCCCTTGGACTTGATTTCCGACCAACGTTGGTCGAGTTCATCACGAAATCGGTCGTCGAACACCAACTGAACGTGAACCTGGTTCATCAGGCCAAGCGAAGTCTCAAGCTGCTCAGAGAATTGCTCGCGCACCACCTTTCGCGTCCGCAGATCCTTGAGCGAGTAGCTAATAAGTTTCGAAGCATGAGGAGCACGCAGATGGTCATTTGTAAAGTCTTCAACCACCCTCTGGACTTCATCCTTCAATTCCGGCTCGCAATCGCGGACCGTTCGATACGGCCCCGCCCTGATCGCAACTTTCAACAGTTCGCCTTCGTAGGTTGGCCCGGTCTCCACCCAACTTGGGCGATTGGGGGTCAAGTACGTCACGTTGGTAATGATCGGTACCGCCGGACGAGCTTCTGGCGTTTCGATGGGTGGTGCGGTGGACTCCTTCGACAAGCCCGCGCTCGCCGGCCCTGGGTTTGCAGGCTCAAGGTCGGCTTCAGCCTGGCTCGGTACTTCAGCCGGCCTCGGTAC
>CAZFLF010001088.1:0-2998 GCA_964519825.1 uncultured Pirellulaceae bacterium
CGCCGCGACCGGCGTCGCCCGTTCCTTACGAAGCTCTTCCAGCTTTTGCGTGGTGTCGGACACCAGCTTGGCCAACTCCGCTTTGCGCTCGCCGCGACGCTTGACCTCGGTTTCCCGCTTGGCCAGTTCATCGCGTGCATCGGCCAGTCGCGGCTGAAGTTGCGACAGTTGTTGTTCGATCTTCGGAAGATCGTCCTGCGGCAATGGCTCGACGCCTGTCTCGACCACGGGCACCGCAAGTTTCGCGGCGGCTACTTCGGTGAGCTGCGGAGCTTGTTGGATTTCAATCGCGAATTGGCTAGAGCGGGCGGCAAACTCGTCAGCTTGGTTCATTAGTTCGCCCGCCTTCTGCAGGCGTTTGGACAACTCCGCACGAGCCTTCTCGTCGAGATCCTTTTCGCGCTGCACCATGTCCATGCGCTGCGCGATGTCCTCCTTCGTCAGCCTGGATGACGCAGCCGCCTCCGCGGCACTCGCGGGCACCGAGGAGGAAGTTGCCGGTTGTGGATTCAATGCCGGTGCAATTCCGAGCGTTGGATTCTTCATGGACGCCGGAGAAGACGCCTGCGGCGCGGACCGCAAGGTATTGCGTTCCGAGAAAGCTGGCCGATCCGCCGGTCGCGCACCAGGTAAATTGGATTCGTCGGCCGGAAACTCGTTAGGCGGCGCCGGAAACGGAGAACGGATGTCGACTGTTTGCGCCGACGCCGTCAAAGCCCGCGCAGCGAGTCCCACAGCGAACAAAGTGAACAGCCAACCAAACAGTACTTCCTTGCACATGCCGAATGTGCCTCGCCATTCCTTGAGAACCTACACCGGGGCATTCCATGCGGGCGGGAACTATAGCAAGCGCGGCTCGGTCGGGCAAACCGAATTGTCCAGTCCGTGACGGTGTGTTGCAGTCGGAACCCGATCCGGGTGAAGCGGCTTTTCGAAGAAGTTAGGCGATTTGGGATGATCCGTTGCCACGATCAGAGCCGATCCAGCGGACTTCGCACGCCGCACGCTCCGCGTTGGAGCACGTGCGTATAGATCATCGTCGTGCTCACATCTGCGTGTCCCAATAATTCTTGCACCGTACGAATATCGGAGCCGGTATCGAGGAGATGGGTTGCAAAACTGTGTCGCAAGGTGTGGCATGAAATTCGTTTGGTCAGCCCTGAGGCCAGCACCGCGCGTCGCAGTGCTTTCTGCATCGCGCTTTCGTGGACATGATGGCGCCGCTTGGGTCCCGTTGGCTCACGAGGATCCTCGCTCAGTCGGCCGGAGGGGAAGACATATTGCCATCCCAACTCCCGATCCGCGTGTGGATATTTTTGCCGGAGGGCTGACGGCAACCAAACCGAACCAAAGCCGTGCGCCAGGTCGTCCTCATGAAGTCGTCGCACGCGCTCGATCTGCTCGCGCAGTCGCTCGGCCGCCCGATCCGGTAACGGCACAGCCCGGTCCTTGCCTCCTTTCCCACCGCGAACCAACAGCTGATTTCTGGCAAAGTCCACGTCTTTCACACGCAAGCGGCAGCACTCCATCAGCCTCATCCCTGTGCCGTAGAGTAACTCGGCCATCAGCCCGTAGCTGTTCCGCGGCATCTTGTCCAACACTCGGCGCACTTCGTCGACAGATAGCACGGTTGGTAGTCGTTCAGGGCCTTTCGCACGGACGGAATTGACGAAAGCCAGCTCCCGTTCGAGAACGTGTTTGTACAAGAAGAGGATTGCCGAAAAGGCCTGATTCTGAGTGCTTGCCGCCACATGCTGCTGCACTGCAAGATGGGTCAGGAAGGTTTCCACTTCCGAGCCACTCATTTCCGAGGGATGACGCCTGTTGTGGAACAGAATGAACTTTCGGATCCAGTTCACGTAGGCTTCTTCGGTTCGAATGGAGTAGTGGAGGAGTCGGCATTTTTCCCGAACTTGGTCGAGCAATTTCGGCTTCGGCGACGCAACCAGCGACGGATCGTTCTCAAGCGCCATGGACTCACCTCGGAAAATGGCCATCTCGATTCCGCGGCTCAGTGTTTGATCCCATAAATCGGGTTGGGGTGTCTTTGTACACTCACCAGAGGGAGCTGTCCAGGTTAGGCTGAATTTTGGCGGGCAAATAGGTGTAACGAGGAATCCTGGCGTCGTTTGATTCCCGGTTTCATTCCTTGTTGCATTCGGTGTTTGTACCCAGATCCCGCGCTCGTACAGAGCACCGCGCCGCGCCAGAAATGATTGACTGTTCTTGTGGTTAGCCGTAGATTCCGTTGTGCCGTTTTTGACCTCCCAGGACGAATTAGACTGAATTCGAGTCGGAATAGACGGCGAGGATTTCCAGATAGGCCGCATCTGTGAGCGAACAAGGCGGCCTAGAGTCGTTTCAATAATTGTTCGGACGGCCGAAAGATGATTCCGATTCACGAACATGCAAATTGGGAACGACCCTTCTTGGCGGTGCAAGGTGCCGTGGATCGGTTCGTCTACCAAACCGGGCGGCTGCCCGGACATGTGCAACTCGCGCTCTTTCCCTTTGCGTTCGCGATTTCCATGCTTCACATTCCTTTCGCTTTGACGCACTTCTTCCTTTTAGCGATCGCCGACCGGTTTACCACACGAGAGTTGCCGACTCTCACCCGCGATCAACTTGCGGCATGGTCGCGAGAGACTCACACGAAATGGGTCGCACGACACGAAAACTTGCGCCAATGCAATCCACCCGAAACCGCGGATGCGATGGCGTTGCCTGTCATCGCTGCATTAAGATGCGCGGTTCACTCACTCCACGATGATAAATGCGAACTCCTTCGCATGAATCAGATTGCGACACAACTGATCGCCCTGCCGTTTGCAACTTCACCCGACGCGCATACGATCGGATTGTGCATTCGGCGATACGCGCAGTCCGATACACCCGAAGACGTCCGAACAAACGGATGAACCGGAGCCGTTTCTCGTTTGCGAGTTTCGCAGCCGGTTACGAATTCAACCCAACTTTCGGCCCGGTTATCCTGGGCGTT
>CAZFLF010001089.1:0-2994 GCA_964519825.1 uncultured Pirellulaceae bacterium
GAGCTGCAAGCTCCCGGGCAGGGTCGTGATCGCATCCGCATTTGTGAAGACACCAACGGCGACGACCGCGCCGACAAGTTCACCGTCTTCGCCGAGCATTTCAGCATTCCGACAGCGATCGCGTTCTATAGGGGAGGCGCAATCGTCCAGGACGGTACCCAGACGCTGTATCTCAAGGACACGAATGGCGACGACAAGGCCGACGTGCGCGAAACGATCATTACCGGCTGGGCGTTGGGTGACACGCACGGTGGAGTCAGTAATTTCCACTACGGCTTCGACAATTGGTATTACGCCATGCAGGGGTACAACAACTCGCAGCCGGTCTATGACGGCGGCAAGAAGAAGTCGCAGGCGTTCCGAATGGGTTTCTTCCGGTTCAAGGTCGAAGGAGGCGAGAAGGAAGGGAGTCCCGTCCGCGTTACCGACGTCGAGTTTCTCCGTTCCACGAATAACAACACTTGGGGCCTGGGGTTCAGCGAAGAGGGCCTGATCTTCGGCTCGACCGCCAACGGCAACCCCAGCGAGTTCTTGCCGATTCCGAACCGGTATTACGAACGTGTGCGCGGCTGGTCATCGAGCGTCTTGGACGGCATTGCCGGCGACGACAAGATCGAGCCGATTATGGAAAACGTCCGGCAGATGGATCATCACGGTGGTTTCACGGCGGCCTCCGGTCATGCGTTGTACACGGCTCGCGCTTGGCCACGGGAGTATTGGAATCGCACCGCGTTTGTTTGCGAACCGACAGCCCACTTAATCGCGACGTTTGTGATTCGACCGGACGGCGCCGGATTCCGCTCCAAGAACTCGTGGAACATCTTGGCCAGCGACGACGACTGGTCCGCGCCGATCATGGCAGAAGTCGGGCCCGATGGTCAGCTGTGGGTCATCGATTGGTACAACATCATCGTCCAGCACAACCCAACTCCCGCCGGTTACAAGACCGGCAAAGGAAACGCCTACGAAATCGGCCTGCGAGATAAAAAGCATGGCCGCATCTATCGCGTCGTGTACAAGGGAAATTCTGATGAGAAAGCATCTCAGACGAAGTTCCCCGATCTGTCGACGCCCGAAGCAAAAGTCGCCGCACTGAAGAACGATAACCTCCTTTGGCGACTGCATGCACAACGGCTCATGCTCGAAACGAAGAAGGTCACGCAGGAGAGCGAGCGACAACTCTGGGATTTGTGCAAAGATGAGCATTGCGACGCCATTGGAATCAATACAGCGGCGATTCAGGCATTATGGACCCTTAGCGGATTGGGTATACCCGACGACGCGTACGCTGCAGGAACTCATGGGATTGGGCATACCTTCAAGCACAAATCGGCGGGAGTGCGTCGCACGTCGCACTTGATCCTAAAACCGTTCATGTCAGAACTGCTGTCGGAGTGGCTTGTCGCGGATCAAGATGTCCAAGTTCGATTGGCCGCGTTTCTTACATTGTCCGACGCACGGAAATCGCAGGACGTCGCCTCGGTACTCGCCAAGGCATTAACAGTTCCGGAAAACACCAACGATCGATGGCTCCGTGACGGTCTCACCGCGGCGGCCGCAGCTCAGGAGCATCTCTTTCTAGAGGAGGCAATTCTTCAGTCAGCGAAAGAATCAACGAGTGATTGGAAGAACGAGTTCGCCGGTGAGTTGGTCCAGCGAGTTGCCGAGCATTACGCTCGTGGTGGTCCGCAAGAATCCTTGCCAGAACTTATGAGTGCTTTGGCCAAGTCAGGCGATCGTGATTTGAGCGGGTTTATTTTGGAAGGGCTTTCATCCGGTTGGCCGAAAGAAAAGCCCGTCAAAATGGACGACGCGACCGAGACGGCGTTGTTGACGTTGTTCGAGAAGGTTCCCGCCGCAGCGCGGGCGAATCTGGTTGTGCTGGCTTCGCGGTGGGGGAGCAAGAAGCTCGAATCGCACGCAGCGGAAATTGCCGCCACCTTCTTGAAAACAGTTACCGACGATAAGGCTGCCGAGGACGCTCGCCAGGCGGCGGCGACTCAGTTAATCGAGTTTCGAAAGGGAGATGCCAACGCTGCGACCGCATTGCTCGATCTCATTTCACCACGTACTTCCCCGTCGCTTGCCCAAAGTTTTTTGGAAGCGATTGGAAAAAGCGAGGCTCCTGAGGTTGGCGCCACAGTGGTGGATCGGTTGCCTGCTCTGACTCCAACTTTGCGAGCCACCGGAGTGCGTATTCTGTTGGCCCGCGCGGAGTGGACGCCGAGTCTGCTCGATGGGTTGGACGCCGGCAAGCTGCAACTCAGCGATTTGACGCTCGATCAAAAGCAGGCCCTCGCGAGTCATCCCAACCGCAGGCTGGCATCGAGAGCCAAGAGATTGCTGGAACGGGGAGGCGGCTTGCCGAATCCCGATCGTCAAAAGGTACTCGACGAATTGCTGCCGCTGACGAAACGCACAGCTGACTCGGTCGCGGGCAAAGAAGTCTTCAAAAAACAGTGTATCAAGTGCCATACCCACAGCGGCGAAGGAAATAAGATCGGCCCGGATCTGACGGGCATGGCCGTTCATCCCAAGCATGAATTGCTGATTCACTTGATCGATCCGAGCCGTAGCGTCGAAGGGAACTTCCGAGTCTATACGGTGTCACTCGCCGACGGCCGAATACTGACGGGTCTACTGGCTTCGGAAAGCAAGACGACCATTGAAATCGTCGACGCTGAGGCGAAACGGCATCCGATCCAACGTGACGACATCGACGAATTGGTCGCTTCTCCGAAATCGCTGATGCCCGATGGTTTTGAAAAGCAGGTCACGCCGGATGACATTGCCAACCTGCTCGAGTTTCTGACTCAGCGTGGGAAATTCCTGCCAATCACGCTCGACAAAGTTGCGACGGTCGTCAGTACGAAAGGCATGTTCAACAATGAGGAAGCCCCGGTAGAACGTCTGATCTTTGCCGATTGGTCCCCGAAGACATTCGAAGGCGTGCCGTTTGTCCTTGTCGATCCACAAGGGACGCGGGTTCCGAAC
>CAZFLF010001090.1:0-2990 GCA_964519825.1 uncultured Pirellulaceae bacterium
CTGTACATCTGCACGGCGGACCCGCATCGAGGTGGCGGGAAGGCTACTGAAATCCCTGAGGCTCCCGATCGATTTGGTAACCCAGCGCCCGGCAAAAGCTTTCCCGGCGTCACCGAGGTTCTCTTCGACCCGCAAGACGTCATCGTCCCTGGCTTTCTTCCGGACACGCCCGCCTGCCGCGCGGAATTGGCCCAGTACTACCAGTCGGTGTCACGAGTCGATCAAGGCATCGGGCGCTTGGTAGAGATTCTGAAACAGTCCGGCAGATGGGATGACACGCTGTTTCTGTTCATCTCCGATCACGGCATCGCCATGCCAGGGGCGAAGACAACTCTCTACGACGGTGGCATGCGGTCACCGTGTGTGGTGCGGAATCCCTACAACAGCAAGCGTGCCGTGAGGTGCTCGGCGATGATCAGTTGGGTCGACCTCGTACCCACCATTCTCGACTTCGCAGGCGCGTATGACGCCAAAACAGGTACTGTTTTCCCACAAATCAAACAGAAGCTCGACGCTCCCGCACGCGATCCCGAGGCCCAACAGACTCGCGTCACCAAACCGGGTGAATTGCATGGCCGTTCGTTCCTCGCTCTGCTCGACCAGGAGCAACCAAGTGGCTGGGACGAGGTGTATGCTTCGCACACGTTTCATGAAATTCAGATGTACTACCCGATGCGCGTCGTGCGCACCCGGCAGTACAAACTTATCTGGAATATCGCTTATCCGCTGCCGTTTCCGTTCGCATCCGATCTCTGGGCCGCATCGACCTGGCAAGCCCAGTACAAGCTGGGTAGGGACGCGCCGTATGGCGCGAAGACCGTAGGCAACTACATCCAGCGGCCGAAGTTCGAGCTGTTCGATTTGCAGGTTGACCCGCACGAGGGGCACAACCTTGCCGAGGATCCCAAGTACGCGGCGCTCCGCGATGAGATGATTGCCAAACTCAAGGCATTCGAGAAACGGACCAACGATCCGTGGATCCTGAAGTGGGAGTACGAGTGAACGAGACTCCCGACCCCTTACGGCTTGAGCACGATTTTGCCAGCGAGTGTACCGGCTTTGCGCAGGGTGTTGTCCTCCTGCAGGCGATGCGCGGCGGCGGCTTCGGACAGTGGGAAGACGCGGCCGATTTTGGCTCGCAGTTTTCCGGCGGCCAACATCTGGTTGATCCCTTCCGCTGCGACCCGTTGTTCGTCAGGAGTGGCTTTGAACATTACAAACCCGTGCAACGAGCAGCCCTTCACATAGAACGGCCCGACCGGGAACTGCGGACGAGCCTCGCGGCCCGCCATGAGCACGATCCGCCCGCGCTCGCCAAGATACGAGACGATTTTGTCGAAGTCCGGCTCGCGCGTCGTCTCCCAGTAAATATTCACTCCTGTGGGCGAGAATTCTTTGACGGCGGCGGCGATGTCCTGTGACTTGTAGTTCACGGCGGCGTCCGCCCCGAGTTTCTGGCATTCGGTAGCTTTCTCATCGCTGCCAGCCGTGGCGATCACGCGTGCGCCCGAGGCTTTGGCCATTTGAATTACCATGGAGCCGACTCCTCCCGACCCGCCGTTCACGAATAGCGATTCTCCGGAACGCAGGTGGCCATTCTGAAAGAGGCCGAGGTGCGCGGTGATCCCCACTAGGGCACACGCCGCCGCATCTTCGTCGCTGACATTTTGCGGCGTGGGATAGAGCCAACACTCGTCGATCGCACAGAGTTCGGCAAATGTTCCTTGCCGGCCCATCAGACCTTGATTGCTTCCCCAGACTCGATCTCCCACTTTGAACCGCTTTGCATTCGGGCCAACCACTGTGACGACTCCCGCCAGGTCGCTGCCGATGATGTACGGCTTGGGTAACTCCCAATAGTTTGCGCCGTTGCGGATGTACGTATCGATCGGATTCACGGCGACCGCGCCGACTTTCACCAGGACCTGTGAACCCGTTGGCGTCGGCGTCGGCAAATCACCGTATTGAATATTTTCCGGCGGACCAACTTGATTGATGAAGGCGGCTTTCATCGCGAACTCCTCGGATAACGAAAGTCAGTGAATGGATCGGCCAAGAATGTCTACTGACGAATCGCACATGACGAAAGGGGGCTGACCGAATTATTGGCTTGCTACATGTCTTTCCAATCAAAGACATTTTCCTGCCCGCCAATCTTCCTGCCCATCATTCCTGCTGGCAAACGGGCAGGAAGATTTACGGGCAGGAACATCGGACTGACGCAACTAATCAACCTCGTTTCGCAAGTGCTAGTCGAGCAGGTCACGAATCACCTGCCCATGCACATCGGTCAGCCGGCGGTCGATGCCATTGTGGCGGAAGATCAACCTCTCGTGGTCGATGCCCAATAGGTGCAGAATCGTGGCATGAATGTCATAAACCTGCGTCGGATTTTCCCGGTCGAGCGGTTTGTAACCCCACTGATCGCTCGGCCCGTAGCTGATGCCTGGCTTAATCCCGCCGCCGCACAGCCAGTTCGTGAAGCAGTACGGATTGTGATCGCGCCCGGTCGTGCCTTGCGTCGACGGCATCCGGCCAAATTCGGTCGTCCAGAGAACAATTGTGTCGTCGAGCATGCCGCGCTGCTTCAAATCCTGGATCAAGGCCGCGGTGCCACGGGCCATGCCCAGCGCCAGCGGCTTATGGTCGCGAGCAATATCTTCGTGGCTGTCCCAATTGCGTCGTGGAAAGCTGTTGTCGCATCCGGACCAGATTTGTACGAATCGGACGCCCCGTTCGAGCAATCGGCGCGCGGCCAAGCATTTGCGCGAGAAGTGCACGGTCTCCTCAGCGTCGTTAATCTCGGCGGGAAAACTGTCAGGCACTTTATCCAAACCGTAGAGCTTCAGAATGTGCTCCGGCTCATCCGCGAGGTTCAGCGCATCCGGGGCACTTAACTGCATCGTCGCCGCCAATTCGTAGCTGCGGATGCGGGCGTCCGGGTGGGACGCGTCGACCACGTGCACGATGACGTCGGACTGGCCGACCTC
>CAZFLF010001091.1:0-2986 GCA_964519825.1 uncultured Pirellulaceae bacterium
CCAGGCACCACTGTCCGAGTGTAACGGTAGCGGAGTCTCCCATCGGGACGTGCGTCCAATCGGGCGGAGGAGTTCCTGGAATTGGATCGATCTTCAGCAACCCGGCGTCCATCGTGCGAAAGGTACCAAGAGTTTCGGCGCCGACGCGCCGGCCATCGGGCAAGAAGATCCTAGCGTGGCGACCGGCCTTGCCAATTACATGCGCGGCGGTCAGCACGTGCCCCTGCGGTGTGACGATCACTCCGCTGCCTTGGGCGGCGCCGACTTCGACGCCGACCGACGCCGCGAGCACTCGTTCGGACAGCAATTGCACGTGCCGTTGCATTGCCCGCAAATCCTCGACGCTCTCGGGTGCGCTCCCGCTGAAAATCGCTTGCAAACGCGGATCGACACCGGCGGCCGTTTCCACGGCGAACCCGGTACCGGCACCGCCGAGGGCCAGCGTGCAGACGACGAATAGCACGCAGCAGACGATTGCGAACCGCCAGCGTCGTGGTCGAATCGGAATTGTGATGCGGCCAGTCATAACTCGTTAACCAATGGGATCACAGATGCCGCCCGCTGATTTAGCTGGTGACATCATCTGAATGATACCGTATATGGAAGACGATTTTGAACGATTTGTCCAATGATTGGAACCGATAAAATCGACAACCTAAGGTAACAATTGTAGGAGTCGTACGTGATGGTGAACCTTGTTTTCGGCTGCGGCTATCTCGGGGAACGCGTCGCCCACCGCTGGATAGCTGCCGGACATGAGGTTTGGGCTACCACTCGATCGAGCGAGCGAGCCGCACAACTAGCCGGCCACGGAATACGACCTATCGTGGTGGATCTCGCGCGTCCCTTCGTGCTACCCCGCGAAATGCCGACTCTCGATACGGTGCTCTCCGCCGTTGGGTTCGACCGGTCGTCCGGCCAATCCATTCAAGAGGTTTACGTCGGTGGGATGCGGAATCTCCTCCAAGCTCTTCCCCCTACCGTGCAGCGATTTATTTATATCAGCTCGACCGGCGTCTACGGCCAATCGCAAGGCGAATCGGTTGACGAACAGTCCCCCTGTGAACCGTCGCGACCGAGTGGTCAAGCGTGTCTCGCCGCAGAGCGGCTGCTAGCGGAGCATGGGCTGGCATCGCGGCAGATTGTGTTGCGGCTCGCCGGAATCTACGGTCCACAGCGGGTACCCAAACTCGCGGCCGTGCGCGCTGGAACAGCAGTCGAGGCTTCGGCCGCCGGGCTCCTCAACCTGATTCACGTGGAGGATGCGGTTGAAGTGGTGTTGGCCGCCGAGCAGCACGCGACTCCTCCGGCACTGTACGTTGTCTCGGACGGACAACCGGTCATGCGCGGCGACTTCTATCGCGAACTGGCTCGGTTGTTGACCGCGCCGCAACCGCGGTTTACGGACCCGGGGTCCAACTCTTCCAGTGCCGACCGGTCTGCCAGCGCCAAACGTATTTGCAGCGACCGTCTACGCAACGACCTCGGCGTGCCGCTAAAGTTTCCGTCGTATCGCGAAGGTCTGGCTTCGATCGTTAGCGAGCTGACGTCATCGTGACGACGAATGTCCTGGTTCTGATCGCTCCGTGGCCGCGTCTCAGAGAGACGCGGCCACGGGTCTATAGCAATTCCACTAGCGGCTTCACATCGGGATCGACCAGGTACTGCGGTCGACCGCGGAAGTCGAACAGCCGGCGCGAATCGAGATTCACTCCGAGATTGTGATAGAGGGTGGCGAAGACTTCCGGGAAAGTAACGGGTCGGGCAACGGCTTCTCCGCCCAATCGGTCGGTCGCACCGAGAACCTGGCCAGTCTTCATCCCTCCGCCGGCGAGCAGTGCGCACGACACCCTTGGCCAATGATCTCGGCCAGCATCTTTATTGATCTTGGGAGTGCGTCCGAATTCGCCCCATGCGAGAACGGTCACATCCTTGTCCAGACCACGGGCGTGTAAATCTTCAACCAACGCGGTCAACGCCTGTTCAAAAACGGGAAACTCATTCTGGGCGCTCTTAAAGTTGTTTCCGTGCCAATCCCAAAAGCTGTAGTTGATCGTTACGACGCGCGCGCCGGCTTCAACCAATCGTCGCGCAATCAGGAAGTTCTGTGGACATCGCGGGGCGCCGTCGCCTTTCGGTTTGGTCAGGTCGTCACTGCCGTAACGCTCGCGTGTTTGGGCATCCTCTTTGGAGATATCGAGTGCATTGAACATCTGGGAAGAAGTCAGAATCCCGAGCGCCCGCTCGGTGAAAACGTCGATGCCGCTCATCTTGCCCGAGCCGTCCCATTCGCGGCGAAAAGCATCGAATGAGTTGAGCAGCGTTCGCCGGTTGGCAAGCTGATCGGCCGTGATCCCCTGTAACACCATATCGTCCCGGCTCGGCCCGGTCGGTCGGAACGACGCCTGCCCCAATCCCAAGAACCCAGCTCCCGGTTCGTTGTAGGGCCGATGCTGAGTCGTGTAACACAAACTGACGAACGGCGGGATGCCCGCATGAACGGGGCCTTGGAAATACGATGTCGCGGAGCCGATCGATGGCCAACCTCCGGCTGGGACATCCGCCTCGTGATGCCCAGTCATGCACTGATAGGAATAGTGAGCGTCTTTGGCACCGACCATGGAACGGATCGGAATCAGCTTGTCCATGATCTTGGCCATCCGCGGCAGTTGTTCGCAGATTTCGATACCAGGCACGTTGGTTGGAATGGCCTGGAACGGACCGCGAATCTCGTCGGGCGCGTCGACCTTGATGTCAAACATGTCCTGATGCGGGGGCCCGCCACACAGGTAGATCATGATCAGCGACTTGTGGGGTCGCTTGATTTCCGCCGCTGACTCGGCCGCCAATAACCGTGGTAGCGTTAGCCCACCCAGCGCCAGTCCACCAATCTGCAGGAATCCACGCCGCGACACGCGGTCGCACAACTGTCGGCTGGACTGGTGCGTGTTATAGATCCGCAGCATCAAACATGTTCCTCAAATGC
>CAZFLF010001092.1:0-2985 GCA_964519825.1 uncultured Pirellulaceae bacterium
TCGGGATCGCGGCCGAGCCGTCCCATGAGGAACCGGCTGAAAAAAATGCGGAACAAGAGCCGCCAGCGGCGGTTATTCCATTCGTCGTTCCAGAACCGTTTTCGCGCGTCGAGTTCTTTGGGCTCGAGCAGCCGCAGCGTTGTGGCTCGTGAATGAATGAGCGGTAGCACCCAGGTGCGGAACTTGCGGAAATACTCCTCGAATCGGCCGGCATGGAGGATACCGCCGGCGATCTGCCCGCGATGCTCGCTCCAGAACCGTTGCGACGCCGGCGTGAGGTCCCCCTCGAGGCGGCGATACGTCACCAGGCGATTGGCCGACGAACGAACGCCGAGAAATGCCAGTAGCGGCTCGTAGTCGAGTCGGCGGAACGCGGCCACGCGCAGGTCGAGGCAGGCCAGTTGCGCGACGCTCAAATCGGCGGCGACAACTTCGGCTCCGGCGGCCAATAACGCCAGCGAATTGTCGCCGGCCGAAGCGATCGAGAGAATCCGCATACCGCACCGCGGGAGCAGAGCCGTGCAAAGCACTTCGGCATCTTCCCAGCAGTTGGCGTAGCGAATGAAGTGAAACGAGGCGCGCTGGTCGATGCGGCTGGCATCCGCTGCTCCGCTGGCGATTTTTTCTGTCCGCTGGGGCACGCGGGTTCCTTAGCTTCTCGGAGTGGGGAGGGTCACGGGGGTCGTGTTTTCCTGGCGAGCACCGGGAGTACTGCGCCCGTCGGCGACGTACTTTGCGAGTAGCTGCGTGAGTCGCTCGACAATTTCCGGATGCTTTACCGCGAGGTTGACCCGTTCACCAACGTCGGTGGACAAGTCAAACAATTGAACCTGCGGCGAATCCTTGGCCGCCTGGCCAGGACGCGGGTTGCTCCAGCCACCTGAATCGGGGCACAGGCACAACTTCCAGGCTCCCTGTCGAATCGCAAACGAACCGTTAATGGAATGATGGACAATAGCCTCGCGGTGCGGCGGATCGTTCTGGCCGCGCAGTACCGGCAGCATGCTCACACTGTCCTCGCCGGCATTCTCGGGCAACTTGGCATCGATGATCGCCGAACATGTAGCCAGCACATCGGTGAGGCACACGAGTTGATCACTCGATCGGCCTGCCGCGACTTGCTCGGGCCAGCGGACCACGAATGGCACTCGATGCCCACCTTCGTAAATGTCCGCCTTGTGGCCGCGGAACACGTAACTGGGATTGTGATCCCGGGACAACAATTCGTCGAATTTGGCCTGTGGAGAGCAACCGTTGTCGCTTGTGAAAATGACCAGGGTGTTCTTCGCGAGTTCGTGGCGATCCAGCGCGTCGAGCACCGCTCCGACCGCAGCGTCGGTCTGCATCACGAAGTCGGCGTAGGGATTGAGCCCACTCTTGTCCTGCCAATTCGCAGTCGGCAAGATAGGTGTGTGCGGAGAAGCCAGCGGTAAATACAGGAAGAATGGCGTACCGTCGCTGGCCGATTGTGCGCGGCGGTCGATATAGTCCACCGCTTGTCGCTGGAGCATCGACAACACGCCGGCCGCATCAAATTCGTCCGCAGTTGGTCCGAGCCGGGTCTTACCGCCCGAGCGGCCAAACATCATGACGAAGTCCGCATCTTTCGTCGGCACAGCCACGACCCGGTCGTTCTTGATAAAAGTGTACGGCACCATGTCCAGGGACGCGCTGATGCCAAAGTACTCGTCAAACCCGACGCTTGTTGGACCGTTGGCGATCGGCTGCGCGTAATCGACATTCCAAACTTGTTCCGGTGACTCGATATTCAACTCGCTGACTTGTTTGCCAGGACGGCGCACCCAGTCCATCCCCAGATGCCATTTTCCTACGCATGCCGTGTGGTATCCGTGCTGCTTCAGCACTGCCGGCACCGTGAGTCGTCCGGGCTCAATTAACCGCGGGCTGAGTCCGCCGAGCACTCCGCTTTTCAACTTTGATCGCCAGCTGTAGCGACCAGTCATCAACCCGTATCGCGTTGGCGAACAAACAGACGAACTCGAATGCGCGTCGGTGAAAATCATCCCGGCTCGCGCCAGTCGATCCATGTGGGGCGTCGCGATCTTGCCCTGTGGATTCAGGCAACGGACATCGCCATATCCCAGATCGTCCGCCAAAATCACGATGATATTCGGTCGCTCCCCAGCGTCGGTCCCGGATGTCCAAACACTAAGTCCAAGGATTATCAAGCCAAGTCGCACAGTCATGAATGCGTCCCCTAACCTCTAACCTCTAACCTCTACCAACGGCACGGGGTTCTCGACCCGACCCGCCGGACGTTGTCCTTTACCGGGACGGTCGGTGTCGCCCAGTTCTTCGCGAGCTCGCTCCGCTAGTTTGAGCAATCGCCGGACGACCTCGGGATGCTGTTGCGACACCTCGCGGGTCTCGCTGACGTCGGTCCGTACGTCGAACAGTTCCAAAGCGCCGGGGGCCGTTTGGCGATTCAATGTGGTCAACTTCCGCTCCAAGGGCAGGTAAAGTTTCCACGGTCCCACCCGAATCGCCTGCAATTGCTCCATCCGGTAGTAATAGAACCCAACATCATCCCATGGGGATTTGGCGTTCGGCTCCGCCATGAGAAGTGGCCGAATGTCGTGGCCGTCGATCGTTCGGCCGGCCGGTAAATCTGCTCCGGCCAGCGCTGCGAGAGTCTGCAGAAAATCCAGCGTCGAGCAGACTTGATCGCAGAGGGCCCCAGCCGGGATTCGTCCCGGCCAACGCATCACGCATGGCATTCGCATTGCGCCTTCGGAGGTGTCGTAACCCGATCCGCGATAAGGCGCATTTGTTCCTTGCGGCGGCTTACGCTGGACGGCGCCGTTATCCGACGTCCAAATAAACAGCGTCTGTTCGTCCAATCCGGATTCTTGAACAACCCGGAGGATTTCGCCGGTCGACCAGTCAAGTTCTTCCACGGCATCTCCATACGCACCGTTTTGACTCTGGCCGCGAAAGGCCTGGCTGGAAAACGGATGCTGCGTC
>CAZFLF010001093.1:0-2982 GCA_964519825.1 uncultured Pirellulaceae bacterium
TCCTCCCCGCGGACCGCGAAGCAGGGATGAACGCGGGAGCAGCAGCACGCCGGTAACCTCGTTGGTCATGATCCGGACTCGGACGCGAAAGTCGACGCCCAAGGGGCGATCGGCAAGCAGACCGGGCAACGCTCCGTCTGCGAATCGCACCACGACAGTCACCCGCTGCTGTTCCACACCGAGCGAACTCATCTTGGTGTAGCTGGCCGGGAAAATACGATCGACAACTCCGGCAACGCCATGTTCGACTTCCGCACCGATTGCCGGCCCGTAGATGGGTGCAAACATGGCCCGGTAAGCCCGCTGTCCCTTTTGCCCAACTGTAGTTGCGGAACGGCCGATATCAGTCAATGCTTGCTCGGATCAAGATCTTTTGATACGATCCGGTCGTCACGCAAATCACGAGGAGACCTGCAATGCTGACAATCTATGGGAAGCCAACTGCCACCGGAAAGCGTGCGTTTTGCGATGGCGTGCGACGCCGTGATTTCTTGAAGATTGGCGGCATGGTGATGGGTGGGTTGTCGCTGACCCAAGTCTTGGCGGCTGAAAGACAAGCGGGCATCGGACGGTCGCACAAGGCGATCATCAATGTGTTCCTGCCGGGTGGCCCACCGCACCAGGATTTCTGGGACGTAAAAGTGGACGCCCCGGCTGAGATTCGTGGCCCGTTTCAGCCGATTTCGACGAATGTTTCGGGGGTTGAAATCTGCGAGATGTTCCCAAAAATCGCTGGGATCATGGACAAATGCGTGGCGATCCGAACGATCGTGGGAGCAACGGGTGGACACGACGCTTACCAATGTATGGCCGGACGTCCATTGAATCCGGCCCCAGCTGGCGGTTGGCCAGCCGCCGGTGCCTGGGTGTCGAAACTGCTCGGCCCAGTGAATGCCAGCATCCCACCCCATCTGAGTCTCTGCTACAAAACCGATCACGTACCGTGGGGGTACGATGGCGATGGCGGATTCCTTGGTATCGCCCATGCGCCGTTTCGAATGGTTGGCGGAAAGAATGAAACAACCAAGACCGATAACATGACCCTCAAAGGGTTGACACTTGATCAATTGGGTGACCGCACGTCACTTCTGAAATCGTTTGACCGACTGCGCCGCGAGGTGGATGCGACTGGGCGGATGGCAGGTCTTGATTCTTTCACCCAACAGGCGATCGGAATCCTCACCTCCTCAAAACTCGCCGACGCGCTGGACTATTCCAAGGAAGATCCGAAGATCATCGAACGGTACGGACGCGGTGATGCCAAGTTTCGCGACGATGGCGCTCCGAAGTTGACCGAGAACCTACTGATTGCTCGTCGATTGGTGGAGGCGGGTGCCCGGGTCGTCAGCCTGAATTTCAGCCGCTGGGATCACCACGGCGACAATTTTGGCGCTCTACGGCAAGATGCTCCGCTCTTAGACCGAGCAGTGACCGCGCTGATTCAAGATCTCGACGAACGTGGTTTGTTGCGTGACGTGTCAGTCGTTGTGTGGGGAGAGTTTGGACGGACCCCAAAGATTAATAAGGATTCTGGACGCGATCATTGGCCGCAAGTTTCATGTGCACTGCTAGCGGGCGGCGGGATGCGAACCGGTCAAGTCATTGGAGCCACGAACCGACTAGGCGAATATGCCGTCGACCGCCCGGTAAAGTTCCAAGAAGTTTGGGCCACGCTCTACCGCAATATGGGCCTGAATCTGAGTGCGGTGCGGGAGTTTGATCTCCGTGGCAGGCCGCAATACCTGGTCGATGAAGGGATTCAGCCGCTACGCGAACTGATTTGACCACGGATCAAGAGACCGACGGAAACACGACACCCGGGATGATTGGAATCATCCGCTGGAACAGAAGTTCAAGCCCTTGCTTACACTTCACCCGTTGTTTCGGCGCCGCTTGACGGGTCGTTCCCTTTGGTCAACGGGTCGTTCCCTTTGGCCAGTTGTTCGTTGCGTTTGATGGCGTCGTAGACTTCACGCCGGTGAACCGGAACTTCCTTGGGGGCTTCCACGCCCAGCCGCACCTTGTCGCCGCGGATTTCAACAACCACAATCGTGATATCGTTGTTAATGACGATGCTTTCGTTTTTCTTTCGCGACAGGACTAACATCGGTTCATTCCTTTGCAGCTATATTCGCGGTCTTCGCGAGCTCACCGCCGTTGTTGCAATGACGGAGTCTTACCGCCAAAGTGAGAGCAACGCTGGCTTCGTTATGCCATGGTGGCGCATCATTTCTTCCATCCACTCTACGTGCTGGCTTAAGCGAGTCAAGCAAAGCTGGGGAAAATCATCAAATTTTTTTGAGTTGTTAACCGACCTTCGGCATACGATTCGTACATACGAACAACTCTTCGCTATTCGTAGATCTTGTCATGCATATTGAATTTTCGGCGATAGAACGGTCCATTGCGGGTCGCACCGGGACCCCTATAATTTGCCGCTGCTGTCCACAGTGATGATTTCATAGCCTTGAAAGCGACAAGCAAAGTGCTTTGATTCCACGACTTTGTTGGCAGATTCAGGTCCAGATGGAAAAAACCGATTTTGTCCGCTATCAAATTGGTTAAGGGCGTCATTTATGTTGAACTGGCTGCGGAACATTTTCACAGCTGTGTATACCGTCGCCCACGGCATGTATGTCACATTCCGATACTGGATGATCACCTACCGGGAGGATCGCGGCACATTCACGGATCGTTTTGAGTATCCGGAAAAGCCGGTACCCGTGGCGGCACGTTACCGTGGATTCCATCGCTACGACTTGACTACCTGCATCGCCTGCGATCAATGTGCAAAAGCTTGCCCGGTGGACTGCATTTACATTGGCAAAGATCGCGTCGAGAACGGCAAGGGCTTCAAGATTACCGGTTTTGCGATTGATTATTCAAAATGCATGTTTTGTGCGTTGTGCGTCGAACCCTGTCCGGTCGATTGTATTTTCATGGGAGCCACTCACGATCTGAGCTGCTACAGCCGTGACGGTT
>CAZFLF010001094.1:0-2978 GCA_964519825.1 uncultured Pirellulaceae bacterium
CGCCCACCATTCCTTGCTGTGAAAACCGTTGCCGGAGAACAAGCAGGCAAAGCGAACCGGCGCCTCGCTGGCGGCGGTACCCCCAGTGGGTTCATCACCCCACACGGGCAACGATTCGAGCCACGGCAGCGCCATCGACACACCAAGGCCACGCAACATCGTGCGGCGAGAGAATAGATGGGTTTGCATCGTGAAGTCCTTCCAGATCGCTGAAAGCCTGTGGGAATGTCAATTCAGGAGGGAAACTCGTGAACAACCGTCCATAACTTGCGAAACTCATCTCGCACACTTTCGTGCAGTTGCTCCGAGAATTCGACCGGTAGCCGCAGAGTCTCGATGAGTTCCTGAACGTCGGCCAAGTCTCGAACACGTCGGGGGTTCGTCATTCCGGACGCCAGCTTCAATTCGATCAACTTAGGGACTGAAATAAACCGCGTGCCTTGTATGTCCAGACTCGATTCGTCCGGATGTGGGAATGACACGGGCTTGGGCTTGCCATCCCCAGGAAAGGCGCCGGTAACCAGGAACTCAATCCGGACACCGGTGTCAGCGTCTCTTAGATTGCGACTGCCTTCAAACAGAGGAACATAGCCGCGCCCAGCCAATTGCCGGTGAATCTCCTCCAGGCCTTCAGCCGTAACGAGCAGGTCGATGTATTCCGTGAAGTGGCGGTACCCATGAAAGAATAACGCCATACCTCCGATAACGTTGTAGGAAATCCCAAGTTCCGTTAGGCGCCGGGCAACCTTGCGCAGAGTGGCATGCACGGCACTATGTTCCTCAAAGTGCTTACTCCCCTCCGCTAATGCCCATTCCTGATCCGACGTCAATTGTTGTTCGTAAGTTTGGAGCACGCCGCAGCCTCCTGGGCAGACCTATACGTCACGGAATTCTTCGCAGATGCAGATTCCACCGATGTTTCTTATTCTACCTCATCTCGGCCGGTTTCTCTTCCACGTTGATAACGGAACTGCTGGCTGCTGACGATGACCTCCACGGCGGTCGTGAATCGATAGTTGTCTTCTCGCAACCGATGCGACATCTCTTCCAGTAACGGTTCGTCGGAAATCTGGACCCCGCGGCCCAGAGCATATCCGAGCAACTTGCGGCAAAACTGCCGGACAAACTGGTCGCGGCGCTGATTCAGCAAGTAATCTCGCAGCCCATTCAGTCCATCGAACGTCACTCCGTCAGTGAAGGCCACTTTCGTGTCAATCGCACGACCGGCCAGATCTTTGTTACGAGCGCGGCCGATCGTGTCGAAGCCTTCGAGTGCAAATCCGAGCGGGTCGATGCGATCGTGGCATTTGGCGCAAGCAGCGACGGCACGGTGCTTTTCGACGAGTTGCCGGACGGTGAGGTCGGTCGCATTCTCTGCTTCGGGCAACTGCGGCACATCCTTGGGTGGCTTGGGGAGCTTCTCGCCGAGCAAAAACTCGGACACCCAGTTCCCCCGCAAGACTGGGCTCGTGCGCGAGGCGCCGGAATGCTTGGCCAGCGTCGTCGCCATTCCCAGGATCCCGCCACGCCCGTGCTGCTTGAGCCCCTCGATTCGCCGCCATTCCGCATTGTTCCCAGCGGCGGGAAAGGGAATCCCGTAGTGCTTCGCCAACAACGGACTCAAGATGGAATAATCGGCATCCAAAATCGCCAGAACCGAACCTTCGTGCTGGAACAGATCGATGAAGAATCGCACCGTCTCTTCGTACATGTCATCGCGCAGGTCGGCGAACTCCGGAAATAACTGTTCGTTCTTTTCATCAAACGTGTCAAAGTTGCGAACGTCGAGCCACTGACACGCGAACTCGGTCGCCAGCGATCGCACCTTGCCGCTGCTCAGCAGGCGTTTTGTTTGCTGAACGAGTACTTCCGGATTGTGCAGTTGGCCGGCGGCAGCAACCTGGCGCAGCTCTTCATCCGGCATCGACGACCAGAGGAAGTAGCTGAGCCGATTGGCCAACTCCCAGTCAGAAACCGGCTGAGCCTTGTCCCCCGCGGCCGGCTGTTCGACCCGGTACAAGAACGCCGGCGAAACGAGAACTCGCGCCAGGGTCAGCCGAAATGCCGCATCATGTTCGACTTCGCTGGAACGCAGCCCGGTATACAGTTCACGCAACCCCGTCTGCTCTGGCTGGCTTAGCGGCCGGCGATACGCGCGGGTCGCGAAGTCCAGCAACCTGTTGAGGTGTCGCGGCTCGGTGTCGAGCAAACGTTGGCGGAATGTCACGGCCCGGTCGGCGATCGGCTTACGCAGCGGTTCAAACAAACGCACGTCTCCATCCTGCGTGACGTACTCCATGAATTGGCCATAGGCTTCTTGAACCTTGAACGCGTCCTGACTGATGTACCGTAGCTCGTCCCACAGTCGCTCCAGACGCTGTTGCTCCGCTTCCTCCAACATCAATCGGCTCAGCCGCTCGTCGTCGCGGTGGAACTGCACCAGCGTGACCACTTCATCGACAGGCACAATTTTTGGATAACACACCGCGGCAGGTAAGACGCGTCGAAACTCTTCAAACGATTTCTCGAATCGCGACCTGGTTGCCTGATCCTGTACGACAATCGGCTGCCCGGCAATTAAGTTGGCGGACGCGGGCTTCTGATCGACGAGCACTTCAACTTGCACGCTCCCCGCAGCACCCGCCTGTCGTTCAAGCGTCGCTTCGACCACGAATTCACGACTTTGCGCGAGAGCCGCGGGCAAACGAATCTCCAGGATCGCCGGCGCTTGCACGACGAGGCTGGCGCGGTCGACGGTGTTTCCCAGTGGATGATTTCCGAAGTGTTTAACTGGTAGACCAAACTGGTCAACCTGCGAGTCCAATTCTTGCTCGCCGACTGGCGATGAAGTTGGCTCGGCGGCCAGCCGACTGAAATCGAGAGCACCCAGCAGTGGACCGCTGGCGGACGTGAGTTGCTGGTACAGGACGGCATCTGGTTGAGACTTGTCCGCGGGGATACCGGCGACGAGCAGCCGC
>CAZFLF010001095.1:0-2975 GCA_964519825.1 uncultured Pirellulaceae bacterium
CTTTGTCATCCGCAATGACGGCATCGAACCGTTGGAAATCTCGTGGGCGGAGGATGGGGTGAGCTGCGGTAAGTGCATCCAGAACAAACACAACTTCACTCGCGCCACGGTTCCACCCGCTGGAACGTGCGAGTTGATCATCACCTACGCCACGCGGAAGGCGGTAACCCAGTTCAGCGAATCGGCAACGTTGACGACCAACGACCCGCGTAACGATTCCTTGCAGCTGACAATCACAGGGTTTGTGACCATGGCGCTAAAGTTGGAACCGGATTCACTGGCCCTAACGTCCATTTCAACCAGCGAGCCGACCTCGGCCTCTGTCAAACTGTTTGCATTTCAGAGCGACAAACTGGACCTGGTAAAGCATGAGCTCAGCAATCCCAGTTCAAGTACCAAAATTCAATTGACCGCGAAGCCTCTCGACGCGGCGGCACTCAAGGCGCAGAAACACGCGATGTCCGGTTTGGAGTTGCAATTCCAAATCGATCCAGGTTTACCGATTGGGCCATTTGCTCAAACCATTTCGCTCACCGTTAAGACGGAAGGCGAGCATACCATCGAGTTGCCGATTACGGGGACCGTGGTTGGTGACTTGTCGGTATACGGCAAGAGCTTCGATTCCGGCACGGGGACATTATCGATGGGAGTAATCAATCATGACGTCGGCTTCTCGTGCGAATTGTTCGTACTAGCCAAAGGACCCGCACGCAATGATGTGAAGTTAAGCGTAGGCGAGGTCGATCCGTCCGGTGTGCTGCAAGTCACGATCGGCGAACCGATAGCTCTGGCGGGAGGCAAGACGGTCAAATTTCCCATCAAGTTCGCGATTCCCAAGGGTGTTCCCCCGATGAATCGGCTGGGAAATCTGCAGGGCAAGGTCGCACAAATTGTCTTGGAGACAAGCCACCCAGTTTCCAAACAGTTGCCGATCAAAGTCCGCTTTATGGTCGAGTAATGGCGTTGTATGGACCGACGTTGACCGGCGCCTGGACTAGACGCGATCCCCGCAGCATTGCAAATCGGGAATGCCACCGGGCTGGAGCATCACCGTCGAACTGATACGCTACGACTCCTCGTGACCCACATAAGGAATGGCGGCATGGAATGCGAAGCTCTTCGAGCCGAAATTAGGCGGACCGGGCAACTCGTTGTCGGTTGCTGTCTGCTGCTTGTCGCATGTAACCGTCAAACCGATTCGAATGCCAAGCCTCCCGTGACAATCGCGGCGCCGAGCGGGGATCGTCCCGCGTCCAATGACCATCCGCCGGCCGCTGCCGCCGGCAGTTCGGTTGATCCATCGACTGCTTCTCCGGCAACCGCGGTGGATGGCTCAGCGAATAAGGTGGACGGCAAGCATCAGGAGCCGCTATTTGTCGGTTGGCCGAAACCGCAATTCGCACTGCTGATTACCGGTCAACAGATGGGTTACATCGAGCCATGCGGTTGCACCGGTTTGGTGAACCAAAAAGGGGGATTGTCCCGGCGGCATACTTTGGCCAAGCAATTGGCTGAGCGAGGCTGGCAAGTTGTTCCGCTCGACGCGGGTAACCAAGTACATCGTTTCGGCCGACAGTCGGAAATCAAGTTCCAAATCACCGGCGAAGCACTGAGAAAAATCGGTTACCGGGGGATCGCGCTGGGTGCCGATGATTTGCGATTGTCCATCGGAGAGCTGGCGGCGCAAACGCTGGCCACTGAGGGGCAGCCAACTCCATTCGTCTCGGCGAATGCCGCGGTCATCGATGCCTCGCTCACCCCCACGCATCACATTATCGAGGTTGCGGGGAAGAAGATTGGCGTCACCTCGGTGATTAGCGCCGAGTGGCAGAAGAAGATCCTCGGCGGCGACATCTTGTTGAAATCCGCCGAAGCCGGATTAGACGAGGTTCTGCCGAAACTCCGCGCGGCGAAATGCGATGTTCTGGTGTTGCTCGTGCAGGGGACGATCGATGAATCGCAAAAGCTGGCGCAAAAGTTCCGTGACTTTAAGGTCGTGGTGACGGCCGGAGGATTGGGAGAGCCGACTTTTCAACCGGAACCGATCCCAGATTCCGACGCGATCCTGGTCCAAGTCGGCGTGAAAGGGATGTTTGTCGGCGTCCTCGGCTTTGTTGACGACCCCAAAAAGCCGTGGCGCTACCAGCGAGTGTCGCTCGACGCGCGGTTCGACGATTCGCCCGACATGCTCGCCTTGCTAGCTTCTTACCAAGATCAACTCAAGGCGCTGGGCTTCGACGGATTGGGGGTCAAGCCCGTCCCTCATCCAACTGGAAGGAAGTTTGTCGGATCGGAGAAGTGCAGCGGATGCCATCCGAAGGCCTTCGCGAAATGGGAGGAGTCTGGGCATTCCCATGCGACCGATTCGCTCGTGAATCCCAAGGAACGGAAGGAAATTGCACGTCACTTCGATCCCGAATGCCTCAGTTGCCATGTGACCGGCTGGAATCCGCAGCAGTTCTTTCCGTATGAATCCGGCTACCTGGATCTCGACAAGACGGCAACGATGAAGGGGAGTGGCTGCGAAAACTGCCATGGCCCAGGCTCCGCCCATGTCGCCGCCCAAGAGGGGGTCGGGGATCCGTCCGAGGCTGTCCTCCAATCGCTGCAGGAGTCGATGCGATTGCCGTTGTCTCAGGCGGAAAAGAAATGCAAGGAATGCCACGACCTCGACAACTCGCCCGATTTCCATGTCACCGGTGCGTTCGAGTCCTATTGGAAGAAGATCGAGCATCCAGGGAAGGATTGAGCGTTATGGCAGCTCGACTTGTTGCGGTGACATGAGGTAACCAATCAAGTCGCGAACTTGTTCGGGCGCGAGCACGTCGAGTTGTCCTTCGGGCATAATGGACAGATTCGACGGACGAAGCTCTTCAATTTCGTCCGTGGCCAGCACGATGCGATCGGTGGGAGTTGCGACCGTAATCGTCCGTTCGGTCTTTTCGCTGATCACTCCGTTGATTACTCGGCCATCG
>CAZFLF010001096.1:0-2967 GCA_964519825.1 uncultured Pirellulaceae bacterium
TTTAAGTCACCCGCTAGTTCCACCACCGCCTGAATACGGGTTAATGATCCAGGCCGATTCTCGGTCTTGAGCTGCACTTGAGTTTCGCTCGCATATGCGGCGGCGGTGAGTACCAAAATGGCAGAAAAAACCCCCAAGTGACGAATTCTGGAGTGCCAGACACTTAAGTGTTGAGAAAGAATTCTGGATAGAGCGGAAACAAGCTGTTGAGGTCGTTCGTCGAATACCATATCGATCACACAAGTTGTAATAGCGCTCAAAATGGTGGGTAATTTCGCGGAAGCATGCGTTAAATCGACGCAAATGCGGACTTCAATTGAGACATTTGAGAATCGAAATCACTTGGCTGCGAGTAAAACAGTTTGACTTCTAACTGTCTCTCCGCGTGTTACGGGCTCAGGCGTCCACACCCCGTTTGTGCTACAAGCTGTGTATCAATAAGCACTTAGGATGTATGGAGAGTGATCAGAAATGAATGGCCAATCCTGAAAATACAGCCGCCGCGAACATATCGGATGCGGTTCGTGACTTGGGAGCGACGGATTTGATTGGTTGCGCTATAATCCGCTGGCATTGCTGGCGGGCGGACGGTCGGCGCAACAGTTGCTGCCATAACAGCGTGGTCAAAACCATGACAAAACAGACAGCGAACCATGCACGTTAAAGACAGAACCATTGGTGGCAACATGTCGTAGCAAGAATGGATTGGAATGACAGACCGGGAGGCGTTCCAGGACGGGATGCCATTTTGCAGTGGAGGATGATCCTGGCAGGCGAATGGAGGCGCAAGGAACACTGGCGGGATCGCAACGAACGGAGGAGGAGACGGCGATGCATACGGACTATCAAAGCAACATCTTGAAAGAGCTTCGCGATCAGCAGGTGCGTTTTGCGCCGCGCGAGAAAAAGGTTGAGCAGGTAAATCGTGCTGAGCGGTTGCTCGATGAAATTGATCCGAGCAAGACGTACAGCTACGAATATCTTTGTTTCCGCATCACGGATTACCGGCCCGATGCCGTGCCGAGTCGAACGATGCCGGGCGTGCAAGCGCGCCATGACCTGCGACTATTCGTCGAAGACGTTTCCGATGCCGCCGATTTGCACTTTGATGAAGCTGGCGAACCGGTTCACACCGTTGACGACTTGAGCCGCCTATTTAACGTTTCGACTAAGACTATCTCTCGGTGGCGCGGTCAGGGCTTGGTCGGTCGACGATTCCTGGTTGAAGGACGAAAACGAGTTGGCTTTCTCAAGAGCAGCGTTGATCGCTTCGTGGCGAAGAATCGGGACCGCATTGAGCGTGGCGAGAAATTTAGCCAGGTGACCGCCGATGAACGAGACATGATTGTCGATCGAGCCCGTCGCCTTGCTCAGACCGGTGGTTGTCCGACCGAGATCGCGCGTCGAGTGGCGCGTCAGATGAATCGAAGTGCCGAAACCATTCGTTACACCATCAAGCAATTCGACGACGAATATCCGGATTTGGCGGTATTCCCCGACCGGCTCGCTCCTCTGCGTGACGATCAGAAGGATCGTCTCTACCAGCAGTATCGGCGTGGATTGACCGTTGAATCGCTGGCGAAGAAGTATCGGCGCACACGAGGCAGCATTTATCGGATCGTGAACGAGATGCGTGCCCGAAAGACTTTGGATCTTGCGGTGGACTATATTTACAACGCGGAATTTGATCGGCCGGGGGCCGAGCAACGGATCTTGGGCTCCAAACCGCATCGCGAAGATGGCGGTCGAAAGAAGGCCCGTGCGCCCGCCGGTTTGCCTCCTTATTTGGCATCGCTCTACGAAACGCCGTTGCTGACAGCGGAGGAAGAGCAGTATCTATTTCGGAAGTTGAATTTTCTCAAGCATCGAATTCAGCAACTCCGTTCCGATCTCGATCCACAGCGGGCACGGGCCAGCCAGATGGACGAAATCGAGCGCTATTACGCTGAGGCGGCGCAAACCAAAAATGAATTGGTTCAGGCCAATCTGAGACTCGTCGTTTCGATTGCGAAGCGGCATGTTACGCCGTCGCACGACTTTTTCTCGCTCGTCAGTGACGGGAACATTTCACTGCTGCGGGCCGTGGAGAAATTCGACTACGCTCGCGGAAATAAATTCAGCACGTATGCGAGCTGGGCGATTATGAAGAATTTCGCCCGATCGATCCCGGACGAGTTCAAGCATCAGGATCGTTTCCGCACCAGCTTGGATGAAATGTTCCTGTCACGGCCCGATGATCGCTCGGATCAATACGAGCAGGAACAGGCCCAGCGGCTGCGGGAAGAACAGATTCACCGAATCCTGACCCGGCTTGACGAGCGCGAGCAAAGGATTATCATCAGTCGCTTTGGTCTGGACCACAAACACGAACCGCTTACGCTCAAGGAAGTTGGCGAGGATCTGGGCGTCACGAAAGAACGTGTACGGCAACTTGAGGCCCGCGCTCTTGACAAGTTGCGGATAGCGGCCGAAGAAGAGCGTCTCGATATTCCAGAATAAGCGATTTCAGCATAAGCGCAACCGCCCCGAAGTTACCGGGGCAAGCATCCAAGGGAGTTGTTCTCAAGCGTTCGGAAGAGCCGAAGTCCGTGTCATTTTTTGCGCGGACTTGACTTTTCTGGTGGCTTGGCACAACTCCTTATTTTTTTTGAACAATTTCTGGACGTTGGTTGTCCGTTAATGGGATCAGACCGCTAATGGTGTCCGGCTGTTGATGGGGTGATGCCGTTAGTGGAGGTCAAGGCGGTGGCGACCACAACGCAAGTCGATTTGGGGTGGTCGAATCTCGTCTTGCTACAAGTGAAAGCATCGTTATATTAATCCGTTTCCCAAAATTGTTTACGTCCGCCAGCGTAGCTCAATTGGCAGAGCAGCTGATTTGTAATCAGCAGGTTGTGGGTTCGAGTCCCACCGCTGGCTCCACCTGCATTTGCATACTGGGAGCAGTCTGAGATTGGTTTCTTGCGG
>CAZFLF010001097.1:0-2963 GCA_964519825.1 uncultured Pirellulaceae bacterium
ACCTATCTGGTCATGCACCATGTGACGCTGTGGCACTACCGACTCAGCACGTCTCTGGCATCGCAGGCGCTGGCGGCCGTCGGGTTGGTGGTGATCGCACAAGCCAATTCGGCCAGCACGCTGTTGATCGGGCTGGCCCTGTTGGGACAGCTTGTCGGCTACAACTATTTCTCCGGTTTGTTCTACAGTACGGCCGGCAGTTCGCAGAAAAGTCGGGCGCTGGCCGCTGGCATTCATGAGGCAACGCTGGCCATCGGCATGTCGATCGGCACCATCGTTGGCGGCGTGATCGGTACGCTGGTCAATCAGCGAGTGCCGTACGTGCTCGCGGCGGCGGTGCTGCTGGTACTGGTCGCCGTGCAGGCGGCCGCCTGGTGGCAATGGGTACGACCACTCCGCCAGACACCGCAGGCGGCTGTCGCAGAGCCGTGCAAATTAAGTTGCGATACCGATTCGGCGCGTCCAGGATTGTTCGATCACGATTCCGCTCCAGAGAATCCAACATGTCCCGACGCAACGGGCTTTGCACAAAAAATCGTACGTTAGTGAGCGGCATGGCGCTAGCCGCCGGTTACGCTGTACTACGTTTAACCAAATACACCGATGGCTAGCGCCATGCCGCTCATTGTTATGCAAAGCCGACCCAACGTCCTGATGACAGGTTGCAGCGGCCTGACCATCGCATTGTTTGTCGCTGGCTTGCATCTGAGTGGCTGCTCCCCGGCGACATCGTCGAAAGTCCACACGAACGCGAGTCCGCCGGAACCGTCGAACTCCCAGGCACCGAACGACGACCATTCGCCACCCATGCCGCCAATCCCATCCCCCGGCGTGATCGTCGTCGGTGCCGGCATTTCCGGGTTGTCGGCGGCACTCGATCTGGGTCGTGGCGGGGCGAAGGTGACCGTGATTGACATGTCGTCCGTGTTTGGCGGACATGCGGTCATGTCCCAGGGGAGCGTGAGCATCGTGGCGACGCCGGCGCAAGAACGAGCCGGCATTCAGGATTCGCCCGAGTTGGCCTATCAGGATTTTCATCGCTGGGGCGAGGACCCAGCCTCGGAATGGGTTCGCTATTACGTCGACAATTCACGGCGCGACATCTACGACTGGCTGGACGAGCTCGGTGTCCAATTCTCGGAGGTATGGGCCTCGTCCGGCAATTCGGTCCCCCGCGAGCACCAGCCGGTGGGGCGCGGTATTGGGCTGGTCGCACCGATCTATCGGGCTTGTCTGGAGCTGGACAACATCGACTTCGCCTGGAACACCAAAGTCGAACAATTATTAACGAAGGACGGCCGCGTGGTCGGTGTACTCGTTCGCGAGATGCGGACCGGCAGCGAACGCGAACTGCGCGGTCAAGCAGTGGTACTGGCGACCGGCGGGTTTCAAAGCAATCTGGACATGGTCCGCGAATTCTGGCCAGCCGAGTTTCGCTTCCCGGAACGCATTCTGGCTGGCTCCGGCAGGAATTCCATCGGACTCGGACATCGCATGGCACAAACCGTCGGCGGCGAGCTCGTCCACATGGACTACCAATGGAATTATTTCACGGGCTTGCCAGACCCTCGTTATCCCGGCAGCGACCGCGGGCTGAATGCGACGAACTTGTACGGCATCCTGGTAAACACCGAGGGTCAGCGGTTCGCCAACTACCACGGTTGGGCCAAGGAGGTCATGCCGATTCTGCTCAAGCAAAAGAACGCGACCTGCTGGTGCATTTTTGATGAAGCCAGTAAGCCGTTCTTCAACGTTTCCGGCTCGGATTGGGGGGACTTCAAGAAGGTCGACAAGCTCATCCTGCAAAACCCGGAACTGGTAAGTAAAGCCGACACTCTCGAACTGTTGGCGGAAAAGGCTGGACTACCGGTGAAGAACTTGGTGGCCACCGTGGCTCGTTACAACGAACTCGTCGAGCAAGGCGTGGATCAGGACTTCGGCCGCTTCGGACCCGGCAAGCCGGCGTTTTCCAACAAGGCGTCCCCCAAGATCGCGACGCCCCCGTACTATGCCATGCAGACATTTCCGCTGACTCGCAAAAGCATGGGGGGCGTGGCGATCGACTTGCAGTCGCGCGTCCTCGACAAGCGGAAGCAGGCGATCCCCGGCCTATACGCCGTCGGTGAGTTGACCGGCCTGGCAGGTATCAACGGAAAAGCGGCGCTGGAAGGAACTTTTCTGGGACCGTGCATCGTCACCGGCCGCGTCGCAGCGCGCTCACTGCTCAAGGAACTCGAAGTTCCACCTCAGCCCGCAGCGCCCAGCAAGTCTCGCTGCGCGGCTTGTCACAATATCCCGGAGTTGCTGTCGCAAGCCCGCACGGGGTACTGGCACTTCGATAAAGTTCACCGCGCGTCCGCAGAACGCGGCATCGATTGTCGGCATTGCCACAGCGAACTGACGCCATACCGAGCAGACGATCATCGCATCAACCGTCAGTCGCTGACCGCCAGTTGTGTCTTGTGCCATGTGGCGCAGGAGTGATTTCACGCATGTAATTAGGAGAGTATTCCATGGCTACAAAGAACCGCCAAATCCTCCTGGCGTCGCGCCCACACGGTGAACCGACTCCCGATAACTTCAAGCTCGTGGAAACAGAAGTCCCGAGCCCTGGACCGGGTCAGATGCTGTTGCGCAACATCTACCTGTCGCTCGATCCTTATATGCGCGGGCGTATGAATGCCGGCAAGTCGTACGCACGACCGGTGGAAGTTGGCGAGGTCATGGAGGGGCGCGCTGTGGCCGAGGTGATGGAATCGCACCTCCCCGACTACGCACCGGGCGATCTTGTTATGGCGCCAATTGGCTGGCAGGAATATGCGCTGTCAGACGGGAAAGGTGTGCAGAGAATTGACCCTTCCCAGGGAAAAATCTCTTATGCTCTCGGTGTGCTCGGCATGCCTGGCCTGACGGCTTATACCGGGCTGCTCAACATCGGGCAGCCGCGACCCGGCGAGACACTG
>CAZFLF010001098.1:0-2961 GCA_964519825.1 uncultured Pirellulaceae bacterium
GCGAGCAGACCGATCAGACTCGCACCACTTCGGGAAATTGGGATTTGTACGCCCGAGCGCTCGACGAACAGAAAAACGAATGGGGGCCGCTGATCCGGCTGACCAACGATCCCAAGCCGGACATCAATTTACACGTCACAACCGATTCGCAGCACAACATTCATGTCGTGTGGCAGGGACATCCGCAGAACTCTGGCGATGTGCTGTACTGCCGCTTCGACGGCAGCGAATGGTCCAAGCCGCTGGCGGTCACCTCGAGTCCGGAGAGCGATTGGTATCCACAGGTAGCGGTCGACAAGCAAGGAGTTGCGTGGATCGCATTCGACAGCTATCGCAACGGCGACTACGACGTCTTTCTGACCAGCGTCGCCGATGGAAAACCGGGCAAGTTACATACGATCGCGGCCAGCAAGTTCTACGAAGCCCACTCGAGCGTGGCTTGTACGCCGGACGGAAGAGTGTGGGTGGCCTGGGAACAAGGTGGTTTTCAACTGGGGCAAAGACCAGGGACATTGGTTGAACATAACAGGCAAGCAGCGCGGCACGACGCTCGGCAGCACGCGCTCCGTAAAAGTCGCGGCACTGGAGGAAGGAAAACTGCTTGCGGGACCGGCGCTTGAAAGTGCTCTGGGGGAGGTCGAGCCAAAGATTACCGCCATGTCGGGGCTGGCCGCCGACGCCGAAGGCCGATTGTGGCTGCGGTTTCGCAAGGTGAATCGCGGCATGATCGGTGCTCGCGGGCAATTCCGCCGCTACTGGACGGAGAATTTCACGCATCTCACCGCAGACGGTTGGGCACCCGCTCTGCAGTTGCCCGCCAGCGCGGGGCGCATCAGCGTCTTTAGCCGGCAGCTCGCGGCGAAAGACGGCGGATTGCTCATCGCCTATTCCGGCGATCAACGCGAGACAGGCAACCCACATCAGCCGATCCACGACCGAGCCGTTGTGGCCGTATTACCCAAACCAGAGACTGCGATCGGCTCGCCGACGTTGCGCGATTATGTTCCGCCAGAGCCGCCGGCCAATTTGCCAGCCTGGGACCTGCAGGTGGAGCAAGACGCCGTTGCCGCAGCGCGGGCACATCGCGTGCGCGTCGGCGATGCCGATCTGCAAATCGTTCGTGGAGATCTGCATCGGCATACCGAATTGAGCTGGGACGTTGGACCTGGTAACGACGGCTCATATCTCGATTTCTATCGTTACATGATCGACGTCGCCGCGATGGATTTCGGCGGCTTGACTGATCATCAAGGAGGCGGACACTACGCCTATCACTGGTGGCTCACCGAAAAGTCGAACGATCTGTATTACCTCGCGCCGCGGTTTGTGCCGCTGTATGGCTATGAACGGAGTGCGCGATTCCCGGACGGGCACCGCAATATCTTTCACAGTTATCGCGGCGTTCCGATCTTTCCGTTTCAAGTGAAGACGAACCTCACCGGCGTCTTCCCCGGAGTCGGAGCCGGCGACCTGCGCGCGAACGACACGAAGTTGCTGTACCAGTACTTGCGCGGCAGTGGCGGTCTCGCGATTTCTCACACGTCCGGCACTGATTCGATGGGAACTGACTGGCGCGATAACGATCCGGTCATCGAGCCGGTTGTCGAGATCTATCAAGGCGCTCGCAACAGCTATGAAGTCGTCGGTGGTCCGCGCGTCCACGACCTGACCAAGATGCCCGCGGCACAGGCTCCGGGTGGCTATCAAGAGGCGGGCATGGTCTGGAACGCGCTCGCCAAGGGCTATCGGCTCGGCACGACCGCATCGAGTGATCACGGCTCGACGCATATCAGTTACAGCATGGTCTACACGCCGGCCAACGATCGCGAGAGCATCTTGGACGCAATCCGCCAGCGGCACACGTATGGTGGGACCGATAACTTGATCATCGAGGCCTGGGCCAACGGGCACTTCATGGGGGAAGAATTCACGACTTCGGACCGTCCCTCACTCCGCTTAAAAGCACGCGGCACCGGCTCGATCCTGCGCGTCGATCTGGTGCGCAACAACGAATACATCTACAACTCCGCGCCGGAGAAGCGCGACGTTGAGATCAGCTATGTCGACAAGGAAGCGAAGCCGGGCTTGAACTATTACTACTTCCGCGTTGTGCAAGCAGACGGCGAAGTCGCCTGGGCGAGCCCGCTGTGGATTAATCTCAAGTGAACCGTCACGCTCCGACGTGACGAAGCTCGGCACTCAATGGGACGTATGGGACTCATAGGTCCTATACGACTTATGGGTCACATACGTCCTATGGAATTCCAAGCTTCGTCACGACGGAGTGTGACGGCAACGATTCCGGCCGTCACGCCCGAATGGCAAGTCGAACGCCCCGGCCTCGTCAGGTCGTTTGGCCCCTTGGAAGGTCCTAACGAAAATCGTTAGAATCCGCCTGTCGTCTGATTCTCTTACATCGCCCGGCGATGTGGTCTTCCTTACTGATGGAGCATCTCATGCAAGCTCGCGGGTACAGCCGTATCGTGTTGACGAGTCTTTTTCTCTTGCTAGCCGAGGTCACAGTGAACGCTGACGAATCCAAGGAAGTAGCGTTACCGAAACTCCCCAAGGGAGCTGGGAAAATTGATAAAGACGCCCCGAAGTCGTTGACCAAAACGGACTCCGGTTTGAAGTACCGCGTTTTGCGCAAGGGTGAAGCAAAAAAGCCCAAGGCGACCGACAAGGTTAAAGTCAATTACCACGGCTGGCTGGACAACGGAAAAGTTTTTGACAGCTCATACGATAGTGGACAACCCTTCTCGTCCCCACTCAACCGAGTCATCAAGGGTTGGACCGAAGGAATGCAGCTGGTTGGTGAAGGCGGGATGATCGAACTCGAGATTCCGTACGGCTTGGCTTACGGAGAGGGCGGCCAAGGTCCGATTCCCCCCAAGGCGACGCTACATTTTTTGGTGGAACTGTTGAAAGTGGAATAGCGCCCTAGGAATCATCTCAATCTTT
>CAZFLF010001099.1:0-2949 GCA_964519825.1 uncultured Pirellulaceae bacterium
TGCAGCGCGGCATCAATGTACTGGTCGATCGCCTGTTCCGGCGGCAACTCGAGTGGCAGCAGATCAGCGCCCCGTCCTTCACGCAGGCTGACGAGACTTACCAGCATGCAGCAGCCGACTCCAAGCAACCAGCGCATCAGGCAGGATCCTCAACAGCGTGTCATTCGGCATGAATAAATGGCGGGACCGCTCATTTCCAACAGCGGCGAGTTAAATCGTACCGGAACCCCTAGCTGGGTGCTACAGAAAACGGCATGTTGGCGCGGCAAACGACAGGAAGATGACTGACATGAGCGTTAAACAGCGGCAGCGGGCTGAACGATGAACCTAGGATTTTCTCCGAGGAGACTCCGAGCCAACGGTCGAGAATCGTGGCATAAACTTGTCGAAAATCGACCTGAGTCTTGAGATCGCCGCTATCCAGGTCGGTCAGATTGGGCGCATTGCCGATCAATCCTCCTCGGATCGGAGCGCCGGCCAAAAAGACTGGGGCTGCGACCCCGTGGTCGGTGCCATGCGAGTCGTTTTCCTTGACCCGGCGGCCAAACTCGCTGAATCCGAGAACCACAACGCGTTCATGCAGCTCCGATGCGTGTAGGTCATCAAGAAACGCTTTGGTAGCGTCTGATAACTCCCGCAAGAGTTGAGCATGGGTGTAGAGCTGGGCTGAGTGCGTGTCGTACCCGGATTGCGCCGTATAGAACACACGAGCTTGTGAGCCGCTCTTGAGCAACTCGGAGATGAGCCTCAGCCGCGACGCGAGTTCCGTATCGGGATAACCGCTGCTACCGCTCAATCCGGTCTGCGCCGATGTCCTATTGAACTGGTCGGCGGATGCATACGCCGAAAGCACATGCCGGGTAACAAACTGATCCAACGACTCCTCAGCGGATGGAAGCAATCCCGGTTGTCCCGCCGCCATTTTCAACTCCAGCTTGAGATCATCGGCTCGTGACAGGGCGATCGCGGCAGATCGTCTGCCCCACAGTGCGACGGGGGTTTCCTGATCACCAACATAAATCGCGTTGGCAGTGGCTGACGGGGCCTGACGCGCCACCCCGCTGTCGAGCGCTCGTCCCAGCCAACCGAGTCCGTCATCTTGTTTTTCGTCGAGCCGGGCTGATTGCCAGATCCGCATGCTGCGGAAGTGCGAACGGTCGGGGTTGGGATAACCGACACCCTGCACAATGGCGAGCTGTCCCTGGTCGAATAACTTTTTGACCGCTCCCATGCTTGGGTGAAGACCCGTGTGAGCGTCAATTTTGTGGAGTTCGCTCGTTCTGAGCCTAAGCTGATCACGATTGCGGCCGTACTCGTCGTCGCCGTACGGTACGACCGTGTTCAGGCCATCGTTGCCGCCATCCAACTGGATAACAACCAGCACTCGAGCGTCGGGTTCTGCGACCGCGGCTTGCGCTGCACGAGCCAGCATGCCCGGCACGATGGGCGCCATGGAGATGAGCGAAGTCGCCTTGAGAAACCGACGACGTGAAAGCATGATTCGATCCTCCATCTATGAAAGTTGGTGTTCAGGGTGTGCCATCAGGAGTGCAACAGCAACCAACAAGGGCTGCGCAGACTTGGCCGATTCCGCTGTTGAGACCACATCACGGATGACAGCAGGCGGCGCATCGCCCCATAACAGACGGGCGAACCACGCGACAGCTTCGTCGAGACTACTTGCAACACCATGACGGACCGGCAGTAATTCCAATTCCATTTTTCGTTCAGGGCGCCAGAGCCTCCCCTCCACGAGCGCGGTGGCGAAATTCGCGCGGGCAACAATCGTTCGGGACGTCAGCCAAGCGCGACTTTCATTCCAGCCGCTCACGTTAGGAGGATAGTAGAGATCCTGGCCCATGCGTGCCGTCCACTCAGCCAAGGTTAACGTGCTGGGTGGCGGGTCGCACAACTCCAACGCCCGAACGGCGCCGATGACATACTCGACAGGCCCAATCACACGTTTTCGTAGATTCTCCTCTGAGAAGAACAGGTTTGAACGCAGTACCTTTTCGACAGCCCAACCAATATTGAGCTGACGTGAGCTCAGACCCTCTGCCAATTCCGAGAGTGCTGGCTCGTCGACGACCCCCTCGCCCATCAACGTATGACAAATTCGCCATGCGAGCCGGCGAGCAGTGCTCGGATGTTCGATCAGATGCTGAATGAGGTCGTTGCCATTCAGTCGGCCACTCTTACCCAATACGATCTTTTCGCCGCCGTCATGCCGAGCTTCACGGAATTGAGAACGACTCTCCACGACCGTCCAGCCAGTGAGCGCACGGGCCGCCTCTTTGACGTCGGCTTCCGTATAGTTGCCGATTCCGAGCGTAAATAGCTCCATCAGTTCGCGGGCGAGATTTTCGTTGGGGCGTCCGCTGCGGTTCGAATCGGCATCCAGCCACACGAGCATCGCCGGATGCTTGATCACCGCGTCGAGTAGATCGGCGAAGTGGCCCCGCGCGTGTTGGCGGAACAGGTCATTCTGTCCGCGCATCTGCACGAGATCCTGAACTTTGCGATTGCTGGTCGCAAAATGGCTGTGCCACATCAGCGTGAGCCGTTCACCAAGCGGGTCAGGGGACATGAGCATCCGGTAGAGCCACCACGCCTTAAGTCGAGCGGGGCTGTCGGACGCGGTCGCGGAATCGCCAATCGTGCGCGCCATCCCTTCAAAGTCCTCCGGAGACGAATCCGTGCTGAGCTTGCCGGTCAGCAGACGATCAACGGCTGCACGCGGTCCTTCCTGGAGATCCTGCTGGAGCTGCGACCAGGCGGCGCCAAACTCCGCTCGGCGATGCAAATGCACCACGCGTTGGAGATTCCATGGCGCGAAAGTAGATGGCTCGTATGGCGCCCATGCGTTAATTGAATCCGGATTCATCTTCGGTGTAGGCTGTTTGGTGCTCGGGAGGGCGAGGCTCCTGCCGAGCCGCGCGCCGGCGCACG
>CAZFLF010001100.1:0-2945 GCA_964519825.1 uncultured Pirellulaceae bacterium
TCGCAGTGAAAGCACGAGTCATAGGAACGATAAGACTTTCACCTAAAGTGCAGTGTCTTTCCGAAGCTGGAACAACTCTGTGTTAAAGACGGATTCCATCCAGGCGATCGATTTGCGCTGGGGAGTATGGTGCGCTTCGTTGCAAGACAACCAACGACACGGCTATTCCGAAATTCGGTCGTTTTTCGACACGTCTCACCCGCGACGAGTACTTAGGACAATCAGTGAGCCTTCGCTTCCCACCTATCGTGCGTCCGTGTGTCGGACCGACCTGCGAAAGGATTGCTTGATTGCGGAATCATCGGCGGTCAAAATGTCGAAGGCGCTGACACCGACGTTCGTACGACCATGATCGCGACCCTATGTCTTGAATTGCAGTAGACGGGAAGTCCGCGGTCCCGCATACCACGAACGCCCTAACCTTTCTTCGTTCCCGGTAATGGTCCATGTTTGGCGACTATGACGTCTACATCCTGTACGCGATGCTTTTCTTTACGCTATTCGCGTTCCTTTTGCTTTGCGATACCGTTGCCGTGATCGGGAGTTTCAGTATGCGGCTTGCCTGGAAGATGCTGCACTATCACTGGCTGACCAAATCCGGGCAAACGTGGCTGATGGGGATTCCGGTTCTTGCCGTCATTGGCTTCTTAGGCCAAGATTTGACCGGCCTGCCCACCAGCCGTTACTTGGGAGGCGTGGGAATCTGCGGTGCGGCCGCCTTCTTGTTCATATTCATACGACCACCTGCTGTCATCGTCCTGGCAAGTTCGCGGCTAGAGACTGGAGCACTCTTGAATCTTGTGGTGGGAGGCATCTGGCCTCATCGAGTCGTCGCTCTCCTCGATCGTGGGCGCACCGGTTCTGGGATTATGGAGATTGACAATCTGCGAACACGTGACGCGGACAAATGGCTCGAAGTCGTCCACGGGTTGACGGACTTCGTCCCTGTTGTTGTGGTAGATGCTCGAAGGGACACGAAGCCGGTCGTTGAAGAGGTGGCCTGGATGCTCTCGCCAGAACGGCGGCATCGCGCCGTCTTCGTCGTCGGAAAAGATCGTGAATGCGCCGCTCTGGAGGCTAATGGTGTCAGTACAGCCAGCGAGCACATTCGTTCGATAACGCAGCCGGACTTGCCCTACTTACTGCGTTTGTTGAAGCGCTCTGGCCATCTGGTCAGAAGATGGCGGCAGGGTGATTTCGCCGATTCTGTCGACGTCGCAGCGCTCGACGACCTGCACCGAGTTGCGTTGCCAATCTGGGCGCTAATGCTCAATCAGTCCGCACTGATCTGCGCGACGCTGGCGGTTTTCGTTGCGATCTGGGACCTCACAGCTGCTCTGATCCCAGCAAGCATCCTGGGATTGTACTTTTTTGTGGGTGCGATCCAGCGCAATGCTGGTCCAGACAGAGTCGCCAGCTTCTACGCCGCCGCCTTCGGACTGAGTACGATATTAGGGGCAATTGCGTATCTGCAGAGTTCTTGGCTGTTCACCGTGCTGAGCGTTCTCACTTTGCTTGTCAGCAATATCGCCTGTCTTGGAGCCCTCAGTTACATCACGAACGTCACGCCCAGCGGATGGCATACACGGATGGTTATCGGTGACGGTAGCGCGGAAGCCTATATTACCAAGGCGTGGATAATCGAACTTGTTTTGGAATTGTCGTTTCTTACGACATGGGTTTGTCTGTACGGCATCGTCGTCAACTGGAACAATCTGAATAGTCTAGGGTTTGTGATCGTCCTGGTGCTTGTGTTGTTTCTTGGATGCCGGGCCGCGGGTCACACTGGCAAGGAATACGGTCGATATTTACCGGCAGTACACTTGTCGTAAACCGAAATGACCCGTGTGGTCATTCCGTCCTTATATCGATCGGCCCTGTTCTTTATTGGAAATGCAATGCAGTCACGGGAACAAGACTCGTTCATTCAAAAACTTCATGCCAACCATCGCATCCTCAAGCGCTATCGCCTTGTGACCATGATGCTCGTGGTGGGGGTTATACTCGCGCCCCTGCAGTTCGGATTCGCACCGTCGGAGGATTTCTGCGCCAAGTCCAGTATCGTTGGACTGATCTGGGTACTGTCGATGGTTATCACGGACATACATACGAGGGCCCATGCCAATGCAAATGGCATCGTATGCGCCAATTGCGAGCGGCCGCTCACGGGAGATGCGAATCGGCGAACGGCACTGTCAGGAAGGTGCGGATTTTGCGACTACATTCTGGTCCCTGCTGACCCGGTTGCGTCGACCTTGTGCGAACCGGCTATCGATCCGGCAGACCCAGCACAATCAACATTGAAGTTTCAATGCACTCAACATTCCGGAATATTCACGATCAGACTTGATGTAAGCTTCGTTGATAAGTGCAGCGACGAAACGGTGCTGCACGATGTGCAGGGGAGATTTACAGTCTACTCGGTTATTCCGCCAATTAGGGAGCAAGCCCAAACCTTCCATTTCAGCCGCCAAGACTGGGAGAATGGCGAAATCCTGTCATTTTGTCGCAACCGGCTGTGGCACGGATACGGTTCCACGATCACAAGGACCGAGATCGAGATTGAAGGGACGCTGAACGGAACTCGTCGTAAACTGTCATTTGACGTCTAACGATTGAATGAGGGATCTATCACGAAAACGTTGGCTCGTTCTCGAAGAACGCTTGGCCCGTTAACCTGGGGACAAAAAGGAGAGGAAAAGGTGACGGCCACAAGCGATTCGCCATGGACAAGCTCTCGTCGCCGCCCGGCTGCGGCTGACGTTCGGCAATGCGTTTCCGTCGCATCGAGCTGAGCGAGCGAGTAAGTCAAAAAAAAACGTTGGATTAATCCTACTTTCCGCGAGTCGCTTGACTAATTTCTGGTGAATTTTATGGGCCGGCACAAGCTGGGTCAGACGCCATACTCGGCGGGCGATAGCTTCAACAGTGAGAGAATTTGGCGC
>CAZFLF010001101.1:0-2944 GCA_964519825.1 uncultured Pirellulaceae bacterium
AAGTATTCCGATCCGAGTCTTGGCCCCTTACCTCGATTCAGACAACCCTCGGCTGCGCGGGTTTGTGCGCGATTGATTCCAGGGCCATGACAAGGCACGGTCGAGTGAAAACGATTACCGAGAATATGTTCTCTGGAAAGTGAATCGCAACGAAGAAGTTCCCGCGCCATTTGTTCAATACATCTACGAGCGGTCGCCGGGGCGGGCCTTGCTGACCTTCCAAAGCGGCAACGTCGATTTGAGCGCCCAGCTACACGCCATTCGCAAGAATCTCGAAGCTGCTCGCCAGGGACGAGAAACGAAAGGGCAAGACGAAACACGCCAGCAACGACAAACAAGACAGAATGAGCGCCGCGAAATACTCTTGGCTGAACATATCGTCAGCAATGCAATCTGGCTCAATGAGAATGGCTTCGCTGAGCGATTCCAAAAGGCATTGCCCGACGCTGCCGATGAGCTTGCAAGACTCGCTAAGCACGATGAATGGTGGGTGCGCCTCTACGTTGCCTCGATAATGCGACGGCATCGTGAGCTTCGAGCACCGGCCATCGTCCAGCAGCTTACAGCGGATAGCAATGAGCTTGTGAGCAAAGCTGCGAAGTCAATTAAACAAAAGTAAGCGTTGATGCGAACCGCTCTTTTGTCTTTGAGTTTCGTCGCGGTGTTTATTGCGGCAGTTTCTTGGCTATACTTTGTCGTTGCATTCGCTTTGTGGGTTTTCGTATTCGGTGACGATTCGACCACTTTTGGTTATTATGCTCTAGCTATAGCGATACCGCTGGCGTTGTTCCTGTCCGCCGCTTACGTCGGGGCGGCCGAGCGGTGGTCGGCTGGCCCGATCGTTTTGGCCGGTGTCATACTGGTGGCTGCGATTCTGGAAGTCATTTTTCTGATTGCTATTTCTGGGTCTTCGCCAGAATCTGTGGGTGAATTGACGACGGTTGGATTTTCTGAGGCAGGGGCAGGGTGTTCAAGGGTTGGGGAAGCAGGGATGCGCCGGCTGGTATTGCAACCGGGGCATCGTGGCGGCATTGACGCACCCTGACCTGATTATCCCTTGTCGGGTTGCTTCCCAGCAGAGCCCGACTCCGTTTCACCAGGCAAGGGCAAGTATACCAAGATCGGATGTCGGATGAAGCAGTACACGGCTGCGTGCTCACCGGTTATGGATGGTGTTACCAAGCATCATCCAGCCGGAGGCGCAGACAGCCGTGCAACTGAAAACTATCCTCAATTCCCTAGAGCGGCACAAGTCGTTCGTTTACCAAGAAGCGCGATGGGCCGACCCCGATACCAAGACGACGATCGAGATACCGATCGAACCGCGGGCGAACGGCCGGGCGATCTGTTCGGGCTGCGGCGAGGCGGCCCCCGGCTACGACCGATTGGCGGAGCGGCGCCCGCGAGTTTGTGCCGCTGTGGCAGATTGCGGTTTACTTCGTGTATGCCATGCGACGTGTCGATTGCGCGAGGTGCGGCGTGCGGGTCGAGCAAGTACCCTGGTGCGACGGCAAGCATTCGTTGACCACGACGGACCGTTGGTTCCTGGCGGGCTGGGCCAAGCGGCTCTCGTGGAAAGGCGTGGCGGACGCCTTCGGCACGACTTGGCAGAATGTTTTTCGCTCGGTAAAACACGCGGTTTCATGGGGCCTGGCCCACCGCGATCTGTCAGACATCGCGTCGATTGGCGTGGACGAAGTCCAGTGGCAGCGAGGCCACAAGTACCTGACGCTGGTCTATCAGATCGACGCGGACTCGAAGCGACTGTTGTGGATCGGCAAGGATCGGACGGCCAAGACGCTGCTGCGATTTTTTCGGCTGCTCGGCAAAGAACGTTCACGCAAGTTGAAATTCGTTTGCAGCGATATGTGGCGGGCCTACCTGAAAGTGATCGCCAAGAAGGCGGCTGGGGCGGTTCACGTGCTCGACCGCTTTCACATCATGCAGAAGATGAACCAGGCGATCGACGAGGTCCGCGCCGCCGAAGCAAAGAGGCTGAAGGCCGACGGCTACGAGCCGGTGCTCAAGCATTCCCGTTGGTGCCTGCTGAAGCGTCGGGAGAACCTGACCGAGAAGCAGGCCGTCAAATTATCCGAACTGCTCAAGTACAACTTGCTGTCGGTTCGCAGTCATTTGCCGCGCGAGGATTTTCAGCGATTCTGGGAGTACGTCAGCCCAGGCTGGGCGGCGAAGTTCCTTGACCAGTGGTGTACGCGAACGATGCGATCGAAGATCGAGCCCATGAAGAAAGTCGCCCAAACCTTGCGCAACCATCGAGAACTGATTCTCAACTGGTTCCGGGCGAAGGGGGCTATTTCGGCCGGCACCGTCGAGGGTTTGAACAACAAAGTAAAACTGACCACCAGAAAATCATACGGCTTCCGGACCTACGAAGCCATTGAAATCAGCTTATACCACAACCTCGGACGCCTACCCGAGCCAGAATTCACCCACAGATTCTGGTGAGGAGGCGGTTTTGAAGGCCTTGCCGCCCATGTGCCGGCCTTCTGGGCGTTCGAGCAAATTTGGTTCGTCGCCGTGGCGGACACTGATACGCAGTACAGGGTCGACACAGTTAGTAGCTACCAAGTACCGTCCGTGTACGCGGACTATGAACGAGTTGTCCACGATCCCAAAGTTCGACTCGTCGTGATCGCGGCGCCGACGACTCTACGTGCTCCAGTCGCACTGCTTCCCGTGCAGCAGGTAACGCAAGGTCCGTTTATCGATCGCTGAATCGGGGGCAATTGTTGAGGAGATCATGGCATGGGGAAGAACGAGTCGCTGTTTCAGGCAGTTTACACGGGGGACAAAGACGCTGCAGTCGCTGCCGCGCAGGAAGCGCTCGACGCTGGTGAGTCGGTCGACGCGTTGATGAACGAGTCGCTGATTCTCGCAATGACACAAGTCGGTGACGACTTTGAGAAGGGGGAAGCATTCGTAC
>CAZFLF010001102.1:0-2944 GCA_964519825.1 uncultured Pirellulaceae bacterium
CCCGGTTGAAGCATTACAACTTACGCGGCTCGGCAGGAGCCTCGCCCTCCCAACGAACGATCCATCAAACCACGATGGGCAGAGCACTGGTGTGTCTTATCTTAAGCCGATTCGACGGGAAAGGAACGGGGAAACTCGGCTGCCATCCACCGTCGTGGGCCCCTGGCTCGCCCAGATCTGACCGCGGTGCGTCCAGCAATTTGCTCCCGACACTCTTAACAGCTCGGTGACGCGCTACACTGACGCGGTCGCCTCATTGTGCTCGATCAGTTAATCTGGCGAGCACTAATTGCTTTTTTTTGGTGGATGACTTCATGATCAAGATTTGTGGATTACTCGGCCTGAGCATCTTCCTGCCGACTGCAATTCCTTCGACCTGGGCGGCGGAGCCGAGCTTTCATGTCCTGTTCCTGGGTAACAGTACGTTCTCGGCAAACGGCGGCAGCCTCAGACCATTCGAGGAATTCTGCAAAGCGGCAGGCATTAAGGCCAAGGCGGTCAGCCAGGACGGGCGGATCGACCCGTTCATCCGCAATCAAGCTAACGATCAAAACATCCTGAAACTGATTCGCAACGGCAAGTTCAGTCACGTCGTCCTCCTCACACGCTCTAGCGATTTCCTGAACGACATCGAGAAGAAGGCTGCCTTCGCCGGTTTCCGGAAACTCCATGAGACCATCGTGCAATCGGGCAGTCGGACCGTGATCTCTATGGCGTATCCCATTCAGGGCGAGTACAGCTCGTTTGCTAAGGTCCGGCGCGGTCACGAAGAATTAAAGGACGTACTAGAGGCCCACGCGGTGAACGGAGTGAAGCAGCCGGTGACGCTGGTCCCAGTTGGTGCTTTGTGGATGAGGGGCCAGGAACGCTTCGGCGAAACGATCTGGTACACCGATCCGAGGCACGGCGGTCGTCTGGCCCAGTATGGCAATGGTTGCTTGTGGTTTTCTTACTTGACCGGCACAGACCCTCGTCAGAATTCATACGCCGGCGGTCTCCCAAATGAGCAGATTGACTGGATCAAGAACAAAGTGTGGGAGTTACGAACTCGGAGCGAACCAGGCAAATGAACTGAGCCCGCGAAGCCCCGGCCATGGGCACACGATTCCACAATGACAGTCTGCGACGTCCTTCGAGAGGTCCTTGGTGCGATAACATACCTCACGTAAACTCTCCGCGGATTGGTCGATCTTGATGGAGAACCTATACCGTAATGGAGCATTCGATAGTGAATGCGGAATCGCAGAGTCAGGACGAAAATCCGTACGCGCCGCCTCGATCCTTCATACCGCCAAGATACGTTTCAGCAGAGGGAAGGTTGCCTGATCGGATTGTGCCATGTCCGGTGTGTCACAAGAGCACCGCCGTTCCAGTCCCCTACGATCCCGCGCGCGGTCGTGCCGGGCCACGAGCGGTCGACCACGTCGTTTGCACCGACTGCGGAGCCGAATACAACGGAGAAACGGGACGGCCGATCCGGAACTACACTCTCTTGAACGTTTTGATTCCCCTAATTGCATTCGCTGGCGGCGTGATCGTGTTCGTGGCGATGATCCTCTTGGGTTAGTCGTTCAACTCGTCGAGTCGGGCAATCGCTGCAACTCGGCTTCGGCCCAGATCCACGCTTCTCGACACAAAAGTAAGCCCGAAGTTAGGCCCGCAAAAGGACGCCTCTCTCATAGTTTCAACGGGGATGGCGGCCAGGAATAGGCAGATCTCGGCCTATTTGGTTTATCCAGCCTTCGTCCTAATTGGCATCTCGAAGCCCGCCGGAGCCAGTTCATTGACAAGTATTCGGGACTATGCAGACTTGTGAGCCATCGGTAGGCAGGAACTATCCTGAACTCTGTAGACTTCTTGTTCGGCGACTGGAGGAGGCCCGGTGTTGTCGAGCGATGTCAAATCCGTCTGTGAAGCAGTCACGCGTCAACGCAAGTATGGCCACGCAACATGCGCGGTTCGCGACAGGACTGCCGTCGATCCGGGAGACTGCCACACTGTTCTGGACGAGTTTGTTGGGAGCTTTGAATTCAAGGGACTTTCCGACGGGTGGATCCAGGTTAGCATCCAATCTGCGAAGGTAATTGTGCGCGAAGTCTTACTCAAGGACTTGGCTTACCGCGTCACCATGATGTCAGAAGATGAGGCGGCGCTGCTTACCGATCGCTTCTTTGCATTGTTCGACGGGCCGGTGCGCTGTTTTACTAACGGCAATCTGGTCGTGCAGGATGCAGACCCAACGGAAGTGCCCGGTTCGTGGAATCCAATCACAGAAGCGACGTTTGATGCTGGTGTCGTGTGTTTGGGCAATTCACGAATCGGTATCCTGTGGGTAGAAGATGAGGACTGAGCCGGCGAACAACGCGAAGCACCGGAGCCGCGATTCGGTGTTGACTCAAATGGATGATCACTTGCGCGGTCCGGTGATCGCGGGCGTTCGGCGTATTCAAGCGATCACTCAAATGAAGACTCCCGCCCCGTCAACATTCGAGTCTGAACTGCTGCGGGAGATTGCCAGCGCCGTCGAACGTCGCGGCAAGGCAATTCGATATCACGGTCGTCTGAAGTACAGCCGCTTTTTCGAGAATTCCATCGAGCGCATCAACCTAGATTTCGCGGGGATCCTTGGTTTTCGCGTGCGCCTTAGCATATGGTCGGACGGCGTCCTCTGGCTCGGCATCACAAAACCAGGTCCGAGAAGAATCGGTGGATGGGCATATCGCGATGAGTTTCACAGTCACGTCGACAGTCTCGATACAAACGCTTTTGTTGAGCGGTTCGAGCAGACCATCCATTCACCTACTCAAGCTCGAAGCATTTGGCCAGCATCACAGGATGAAACCCAAAACACCTAACGATGCGGGGTAATCGCCGGGTGCCACGGGCAAGAGTTCGACGGAGTCGGTTGTGCGGTACAGAGAGACTGATTCGTCGGACTTGCAGC
>CAZFLF010001103.1:0-2937 GCA_964519825.1 uncultured Pirellulaceae bacterium
GACCACTCCAGTCAACTTGCGGAGCTCGATCAGCTCGACCTTTCCTACCAGCTCACTCACGACTACCTGGTTCCGACCCTCAGGCAGTGGCTGACTGCCAAGCAGCGAGAAACGGCCCGCGGCCGAGCCGCACTGCGTCTCGACGAACGTTCCGAAATCTGGAACGCTCGGCCCATTGCTGCCCACCTGCCCGCCTGGTGGGAAGTCTGGAACATTTTGCTCCTGACGCGCCGTGCACTGTGGACTCCACCCGAGCGGAAGATGATGGTGCGGGCCATTACTCGGCAAGCCCTGCACGCCACGTGGATGGTCGCGGTGCTCGCCATATTAGCCGTGGCCGGTTGGGACGCGCACGGTCGCACGCGCGCCGTCACGCTGGCCGACCAGGTGCTACAAGCCGACACCCCGCGCGTGCCAACGATCCTCCAGGACCTGAAACCCTATCGCCGCTGGGGTGAGTCGCTGTTGTCGATCGCGCGTGAGAAGGCCGAGACTGGTTCGCGGGAGCACATCAATGCCAGTCTGGCTTTATTGCCCTCGCATCCCGAGTACTCCGATACGCTCGTCGACCAAGCCCTGCGCGCTTCGCCTGACGAGTTTCAAGTCTTGTGTGACGGCCTATTCCCGCATCGGGCGCGCGTCGCCGCAAGACTGTGGGGACTGCTGGAAAACCCGGCAGAAGCGACAGCCAAACGAATCGCCGCGGGGCTCTTGCTAGGCCGATTCGTACCCGACAACGATTCCCAGTCGGCATCGTTGGGGCAGAGCCGCTGGCGCGCTAGTGCAGCGTTCCTCGCCTCGCAATTGGTGGAGACCGCCGTGAACGACACGGCCCGGTACGATCGGCTCGCGCAAGGGCTGGCGCCCGCCGGATCGCAGCTCGTGGAAGCACTCCAGACGATTTACCGTGATCCAAAGCGCGAGTCGTCGCAGTGCAAGATCGCCATGAATATCGTCGAAGCCTACGGCCGCGACGATCCGGCGGCACTGGCCGACGTGCTGGTCACCTCCGGCGATCCAGAACGGTTCACCCGCGGCTTGCCGATTCTGGCACAGCATGGCGAGCAGGCTGAATCGTATCTCCAGGCTGAATTGACACGCGATCCACTTCAGGAGCTCAAGCCCACGTGGGCCGATCCGCCCGCGGACCCGGCTTGGGTCGAGCCTGACGCGGCCGCCGCTCGTCAGATCGAGAAGGCGCTCGGCATGGTCCACGAGCGTTTTGCGATGTGCCAAACGATGGAGCTCGCCGAGTTCCTCAAGCTGGCTGAGGCTTTGCGGCCGACGGGCTACCGCCCTTACCGCGTGCGTCCATTTGTGGGCGTCGACGGAGTGCGCGTCGCGGCGGTCTGGCATCGCGACGGGCGCGAATGGCGGCTGGCACACGGGCTTACGGCCGACGACGTGCGGCAGCGCGAACGCCAATGGTCCTCGGACGGATTCCATCCGGCCGACCTGGCGGGCTATGTGGACGGCCAGTTTCGATTCGTGCTGCTGTCGGTCAAGGACCCCGACGTCACCGAGTCGCTCTTGAGCGTCGGTCTTACGGCTACCGAGGTAAGACCGGAATGGGATAAGCATAAGGGTACCAGAGTCCAACAAACGGGGTTGCAGTTTGCGGCCGACGACGAAGGCCAGCTACGTTACTCGTGGGTCTGGGCTGCGCGCAAATCGGTTCTCGCCTATGCCAGCAACCGCTACATCCTTGCTATCCCGGAAACAGTCGTCGAAAAAGGGCTCGAGTCGGCATCGCTGTCGCTGCGGGAGGCGGTGATTGGAAATATGCCTGATCCCGTTCCTCCGCGCGAGCTATATGCCAAGCAACTGGCTGCCGCTTTGGAGAAGTTACGGCAGAATCCCGACGACCAAGGCGCGATCGATCAACGCGGGTCTGCGCACTTTAATCTCAAAAACGACGAAGCGGCTCTGGCCGATCTCAACGAAGTGCTCAAGCGGCAGCCCAACAATGTTAGCTTTCTGGCGCGGCGGGCCGCGGTCTTAGCGCGACTTGGGCGAGTGAGTGAAGCACGAGCCGACCGTGCGGCGCTCGCCGCGAAATGGAAAAAGCCCCCCGACATTTGGGACGCCTACTTTAACGCAATTTCGGCTGGGTACCTGGGAGACCATGAGTCGGCCATCGCACAATTGGAGTCGGTCCTCCGCGTTCAGCTGGACAATCCAGGTGTCATGTACAACATCGCCTGTGGCTACGTGCGCCTGGCCGAATCCCTGCGCGATCGCGACAGTGCGATGTCCGCACAATGTGCTGATCGAGCGGTGGCACGATTGCGGCAGATCGTGTCCGAAGGTGGTGAAAATTACACACACTGGCAGACCGATCCCGATCTGGACGGGCTGCGCGACCATCCGGGCTATCGCGAGATCATGAGTACGGCGAAGGTACAACGCGGCTATGTCCTTTTGTGGGTCGGATCTCCCAATCACGAATCGGCCGAGTCGCACGGCCTCGAGCCCGGCGCGCACCTCGAACGCTGCCGACAACTGGCGGCCGAAGGTTTTCGGCCGCTGTCGATTTCCTGTGCCTGGATCCAACGTGAGAGCGCGCTGGTCACTGCATCGGCCTGGCAGCGCCCGGTGATTGCCGAAGACGAATTCGACGCGCTCGCCCAACGGCAAGCTCATGCGGCCGCGGCGCTGCTGCGGCTCGACAAGCCGAAATCGGCCTGGTCCGTGCTTCGTCAACGAGCCAATCCCCGCGCGCGGACGTTCGCTATCCACCGGTTCGCCCAGCTTGGCATTGAACCGCGCGTCTTGCTGGAGGGACTGTGGCAGCGTCTCTCCGAGACGCGGGCCCCGGAAGATAGTCAGGGTCCGCGTCTCGGAGAGACGCGACCACGAGAGACCGACGGGGACCCGTCGATGCGGCAAGCGATCCTGCTGGCGCTCGGCGAGTATTCCAACGAACGGTGGACAACG